>NZOF01000187.1 GCA_002695185.1 Erythrobacter sp. | reverse complement strand
TTCGTGACCGGCGATGCGCAGAAGGACTTCCGCTTCGAGCGGTTGCGGGATCTGGGCAAATCGCTTGAGGCCGAGATTGCCGAGAACGCCCGCGCGATCTTCGACATGGCGCTGGACGGCAATTGCGGCTTCGACGACGTTCTGGCGGCCCTCGCGCGCGAACGCATGAACCTGGTGATCTCCGGGGCAACCGACAGCGGCAAGACCGCTCTCACCCGGCGCTATATCTCGTTCATCGAACCCGATGAGCGCATCATCACCATCGAAAAGGGCGTCGAGCTATTCCCGACCCAACCAAACTGCCTGATGCTGCAATCCGAGCTGGACCCTTCGAGCCAACGTAACCCGACGAAGCTGCTTCAGGCATGCCTGCGTCTTAACCCGCGCCGGATCATCCTCGGCGAACTGCTGGGGCCGGAGGCGCAGACCTTCATGGAGGCCATCAACTCCGGCCATGAAGGCTCGATGACCACCATTCACGCCAGCACCGCCCGCATGGCCTTCGAAAAACTGTCCTCGCTGATCCGCCAGTCCGGCGCCCGCATCGACCACAGCGAGCTGTTGGAGAACTTCCGCCAGTCGATCCACTGCGTGATCCAGGTCATGGAGGACCGACGCTCAGGCAAGCGCGGCATCGCGGAAATCTGGTTTCCGACACTGGAAGAGAATAGCAGGCCCGATTCCACGAAAGGAGAGAGATATGGTGCTTGAGAATGTCGAAACCGCTGAAGATTTTGAAGCCGCGGTCAAGGGATGGGCAGAAGAGGTCCGCGATACGGTTCTCACGCTGCCGCTCGAGATGCAGGGCAAGCATTACGCGGCCATCAACGGCGTGCTGAACGACCTGAAGAGGGATTACGGGCTCGTCGTCGAGATCGATGGGATCGAGCATCCCGGCCCGATGGCGAACAGTCTGCATGCCAATGCGCAGCTGCTGCGGGATCGAGCGGCAGAGTATCATCCGAACGGCAATTTTGGACTGGCGCCCGACGACAGGGGTTGGGATGAGACGTTTGATCGGACGATGGATCGCGCTGTCGAGATGTTCTCGGCCGGTATCCACACGGACGAGGATATCAGCCGGCGCGCCTTCGAATATGAAATGGAGGATATGCGGCGGCTTGAGTATGACCGCACAGCTATCGGCGGGCGGTTGCTGGAAATCGAAAATGCTGCAAAGGACCGGGAGCCCGACTATCGGACCGCCCTTGGCGCTGTTGAACTGGCCAACGAGGATTACAGCTACGAGGCGAGACCGGGAGCTGTGGCGGATTTCTGGCGAAGGTTCGGCGCGCTGTCGGAGAATGCCGGCATTGACCGGGACGTCGCGCAGGGGGTGTTCGAGAACGATCTTCTGACCGACGCGCAGAAGATCGGGGTTCTTTCCGCGGCCGTTGATCCGGCGAGCGGCCCGAAGATCTCGGCCGTGCAGATGTTCGAGGAGGTGCAAGGCGCGCGCAGGGAGATGCGAGCGAATATGATGACGCCCGACAGCGCGTATCTGGCGCTCTTCATGCAGCGTCTGACCGAGCGCGAATACCCGTCGGCCGCGCCGGAGTTTGCCAATCGCGAGAACGAGCGGGAATACGCGGCGGCGCTTCGGGCAGAATTCGGCGCCAAGGGCCTGGAGCGGATGGCCGGCGGCGATTACCGCGATCTCGCCGCGATCACACCAAACCGCATGCACCAGCGCGACTTGGCTGCCTCGGTGATGGCGATGGCGGAGCGCGCCGAAAACTCCGACAAGCTGGGCCTCACGCGCGAGCAGATTGCGGAGGGTTACGAGGCGGCCGACGAGCCGCACAAGGCGCGGCGTGTGCTCGGCCAGAGCAGCACCGGCGACGATTTCTCGCTGTGAAAGGGAGGGTATCATGGAACTCGACCTGAAAGACCGGGTGCGGATCATCGCCGGCATCGTCATGACACTGGCCATCGCCGTGATCGCATCGAGTCTGGTGCTGAACGGGATGACTCGCGACTTCGACGGCAGTCCGGTCTCGATCCTCGCTGTGCTGCGCGATTTCAGCCTTCAGACAGAGGCGCAGAAGATCGCGGCGACGATCTTTCTCGGCGTGGTCGCCCTCTGCATCGTGTTCATCGGCGTGATGATCTACAGCACGACCACCACGCGCTATGGAACCGCGCATTTCCAGTCGGTCAGGGAGATGCGCAAGAACGGCTTTGTGACGCCGCTGGAAGAGGGCGGGCTGATCTTCGGCAAGGTCGCGCGGCCGCCGAAGGAGCCGCGCGGCAAGCCGCTTGAGGTAGTCGAATCCACGCCGAAGGAAGCCCTGAAGGCGGAGTTCATCTCGGCGCAGATCGACGCCTTTCCGCAATGCCTGCTGGTCGGCCCGACCCGCTCGGGCAAGGGTGTGTCCTATCTGACGCCCAACTGCCTGCTGGCGGACGGCTCTCTGGTGGTCCTCGATGTGAAGGGCGAGATCTTCCGCAACACGTCGCGGATGCGGGTCGAGCTGGGCGATGAGGTGTTTCGTTTCGCGCCCTATGATTTCGAGCATGGCTCGCACCATTACAACCCGCTGGCCCGCATCGCCGCGATCACGCATCCGAACCGCCGATATGCCGAACTCGACAAGCTCGCCGACAACTTCCTGGTCACGAAGGGCGAGGGAGCGGCCGCGAACTTCCTGGGCGGCGCGAAGCAATGGTTCATCGCCGCCTGCCTGCGCGCCATCGAGATGGGCGACCCGACGCTGACCCGCGTCCACGCGCTGATGTTCGGCGACGGCAGCGAGGTCGGGGTCAGCGATATCGACCGCTACAACGCCATCGCGAAGACGTCGGACAACGCCATCGTGCGGCGGGAATTCTCGAATTTCGGGAATCTCGATCCGAAGATCCGGCAGTCCTACAGCCAGGTCATGAGCGACAGCGGGCTGAAGCAATGGGCCAACCCGCAGATCCAGGCGGTGACGCGGCGCGACGATATCCGCTTCGACGATATCCGCTCGCGCCGGCAGTCGGTCTATATCGTGGTGCAATCGGACGATATCTCGCCCCTGAATGCGGTGATCCGGCTGATGTTCACCGATCTGATCGCCTCGATCCGGCAGACCAGTTCGGATCACGACAGCGGGCTGGGACAGGTGTTCATCATGCTCGATGAGTTCGACCAGCTCGGCTACATGCCGATCGTACAGCAGTCGATGAAGCAGCTGGCCGGTCACGGCGCGCGAACCACGGTCGTCACGCAGTCGATCCCCGGCCTGAAATCGGTGGGCTACAGCGATGCCGAGATCGAGAGCCTGATCGCGGGTTGCGAGATGAAGCTCTATATCTCGCCAAACGATCATTCCACCACCGAGGAAATCACCAAGGCGCTCGGGACGCGGACCGGCTACAAGGCGTCCTACAGCTATACGCTGAACGATTTCTCGAACCGCAGCGTCAATCTCTCGACCGAGGAATTGCCGCTGATGTCGCCGGCGCAGCTACGCCGGCTGCCGAAAACCAAGATGCTTCTGATGCCGGAAGGGCACCTGCCGATCCTGGCCGACAAGATCACCTATTACGCTGATCCTGTCTTCAGGCGCATCTTCGAGAGCCAGAAGGGCCCCTATCCCTATCCGTCGCGCGAGTTGCAGCATCTGGACAGGCTTGAACAGAAGATCGCCCAGGACGCGGTCGAGAAACGGGAGATCCGCAGGGCGCTTGCCGCATCGCAGGGCTTCGATGCCGAACAAAAGCGGACATCCCAAGGCTCAGCGGTGGATCTGCCGCGGGAAGAGGCGGAGGAGGTTTACGAAAAACGCATGACCGACGTCAAAGACGCTGCGAAGAAGGACGCCGCGGCTCTGGAAGCAAAACGACAGGTCTCAGCAGCTGCTTTGGAGAGCGTATCAGACTGACGGGAACATGGTTGTAGAGTGCGTCCGGCCCTGACGACCATCGCGCGGTTGATTGACCTCCTGTCAACAAGCAAGATTGGCACATTGCCGACGATCGTGACGCAGGGCGATGAGCCGACTTGCGGCGATGCAGCGCAGCATCCGCGGCGATCTGAGATAGCGGTCGTTCGTAAGCGTCGCAGCGATACGTGGACCGTCACAGGTCCATGGGCGGGAAGCGAACCTTCGCCGCGGTCGCGAAGGCAGTTCGGCCGCACCGCGGAAGCGGACATTCAAGCGAGAACCAAGGCCGGAACCTGCCAGATGGACACAAGGGGCGTAGAGCTGCCATTCGCTGCACTCGTCACGAAGGGCTGCCCTGCGCATGTGACGTACAGTTTCGGGGAAAGCGCGGAACAAAGAGATCTTGGGAACCGTTTTCTGTCCGTATCGTAGGGCGTTCGCGCGCGGGCTGCGTTGCAGTTGTCCTCGCGCGGCGGAGCCAAGATATGCAAAGACCCGGCCTGACATTCCTGATTGCAGAAGACGAAATCTTCATAAGGATGGACCTTGCCTACGGGCTGTCCGACGTCGGTTATTCGGTGTTTGAAGCCGGGGACGCCGTCGCCGGTCGGCAAATATTCGGCGAAGAAAAGATCGACGTGCTGGTCACGGACATCGACATGCCCGGCGATGAAGACGGTCTCTCGCTCGCACGCAAGGTGAGAGACCTGTCAGCGACTTGCGTCATCATTATCATGTCGGGTGGCTCGAGACCGTCACCGGACCAACTGCCGAGCGGTGCAATCTTTATAGAAAAACCGTTGACTGCGGGTGACATTCTGAAGGCGTGCGCCGGCGCGGGCGAAGTGCATTAAGCCTTCGCTGGTATCCGCATACGGAAGGTCGTGCTGCCTCGGGAAGTGGAGGCGACATCGATCAAGCCACCGTGCGCGCGCGCGATCTCCGATGCGATATAAAGTCCAAGGCCGAGGCCCTGCAGGCTGCTATGGCCTTCTTGGCGTGAGAATGGTTGAAAGAGCGATGCCTTGACCTCATCCGGGATTGGGTCGCCTTGGTTGGTCACACCGACATGGAGTTCGCCCTCTCGTTCCGCGATCTCGATTTCGATCGGATGCCCGGGATCGCCATGGGTCACGGCATTGCCAAGCAGGTTGGATAGAAGCTGGCCAAGGCGTTGCGGGTCCGCGATGAGGGGACGCGGCAGATCGATCCGACACTCGACGGGTTGCGGCGCGACTTGCTTGATCTCGCCCACAACGTCCTGAAAGACAGGTTTAAGATCGACTGGTGTCGGAGCATTCAGTTCGATACCGGCGCCAAGACGGCCGCGCGCGAAGTCCATCAGATTGGTAATGATCTGGCTGGCCCGCGTGAGCGCACGCTGCATCTCGGGGATCAGCATGGCCGTGCGCTCCGGCGACAGGTCCCGCTCCGATATCATTCGCAGCCCCGAGGTGACCGCCGCGATCGGATTGCGCAGGTCATGTCCGACAATCGCGATGAACTCCTCGCGCAGGCGGGAGGTGTCGCGTTCGGACGCGAGGTTGGCGCGACCGGCTTCCAACTCTTCCTGACGGTCGAGTTCGCGGGCGATCAGCCGCGCGAAAAGCGTGAACAGGTCTGTCGCATGTGTCGTGATGTCATGGGACAGCGGGTCGATGGCACAGAGCGTGCCCCAGAAACTGCCATCGGCGCGTATGATGGGAACGGAGATATAGCTCTTGAACCCGTATTGCCGGGGCGTGTGATGATCGCGCCAGATGTCGCTGGCATCCACGTCGGGGATTACGATCATGCTGCCACCGGCACGCACCTCCCGGCAGATGGTCGAGCCGACTTCGAGCTCATCCCCCGCCCTCAGGCCAAAGTTCACCCGGTCGAGGGAAGCGCAGGTGACCCAGCGGTCCTCGGTCACACGGGCAATGGCGACAAAGCCCATGGAGGTGGTATTCGCGCAGGTCTCGAGGATCGGGGACAGGTCGGAAATGAGGCCGACCAGGCGAATGTCCTGGCTGAAAGCATCGTTGTCGGAAATCATCGTTTGGCTCGAATGGTGGAAGCTCATGCCAGCTTTACTCGGCAAAGGGGCAGTTTCAAGCGGGGCAACCGCCTTCACGCATCGTGGAGTCTTCCTATACGGCCCGGACCTGCGTGAACCCGGCAGACGCCGCGGCATGCAGAAAGGCGCTCCGCGCGTCTTCGACCGGTCCGGTGCAGTCCATCGCGGAGTCGATTTTCTCCAGAGCCGTCTGTTGCGCGCTGTCAGCCACGGGCCATTTGCGGCGCAGCCAGTAGCGCGCCTTTTCGATTGTGCTGAACCAGTCGGTGTCGCCGCCGTGCGGCTGTCGAAGGGCGACGGGCGCGCCCCACTGAATTTCTATCATTCTGTTATCCGTAGTCTTGGGGAAAAGGTCCGAGTGCGATCCCGTCGCCTAAGTGGAGGGGAGGCACGTCGGCTGTAGCAACATGCTACACTTCGATTTGCGTCGAAAATCTGCCCGTCCCGTTGATCGGAGCGGGCATTGGTGTGCTCATTCAGGCCCATGGCCGTGGATCAGCTTTTCGTTTCGTCCTGCTTGGTGCGCGGCGCGGCCTCTGCCGGCTGCGTCCGTGGCTTGGTGCTGGGAAATTTGCGTCCAAAAGGACCCTTTTTCGCAGACGTGCTCAGGAATTCCTTGAGATCAAGCTGCTTCTTTGGCGTGGAATCCCGCACGGACTCAATCGGAATTTGCTGTGCGGGCCGTGTCGTCGCAACTTGCGCGCCTGTCAGCCCTTGCGGCTGGCGTCACGTTCCTCGCGGGCGGCCTTCAAGCGTGCGGTCTTTTGAGCACGGGCTTCGGCCTCGTCATCGAGAACGCGTCGCGCGTTCTCGGTCGTCTTGTTCAGTTGGGTAACCGGCTCGGAACTCTTTGCTTTTGAGGCGGAAACACTGGGCGCCAGAAGCTGCCCACCGTTCCCTTGCCGAGCCGGAACCCCTGCGAGCAGGCTTTCCAGCGTCGGCTTCATGCAAGTGCCAGATTGCTGGCGGACTCGCGACCGTCACGACCGGACTCGATATCGAAGGTCACGGCCTGACCGTCTTCGATGCAGGAAATCCCCGCGCGTTCGACCGCGGAAATGTGCAGGAAGATATCCCTGCTGCCGCTTTCCGGTTGGATAAATCCGAAGCCTTTAGTTGCGTTGAACCATTTTACGGTGCCCTTGGCCATATCCGTAATCTCCTGAATAATGCTGTCCGCAGGATCGCGACAGCCCGGCAAAGTTGATCCAAGTCGATCAACCGAAACCGTGTCAAAGGCGGCGGCATTACGAAGAGAAGAAACGTCAGCTCAAGTTACATGGACTTCGGCAGGGTCTTTTGCAAGCTTCAATGTCAAAACACGGCGTCATCAACGTAACGTCACAACGCCAACCCAAGCGGAGCTTAGCAGCCCTGTGAGGCGAGGTTCAAACTGCGGCTGTCGTGCTTCAGGAGCAATGTAAGCGACTTTGTCGCATACGTGGTCGTTAGACGTCCGGACCACTTGCTGGATCTTCTTCGATCTGGCCCAAGGTCGAACGGCAGTAACACGGCGAACTGAACAAGGAACCGCACTCAGACAAGATGTCGACTTCTGAATGTGAGCTGTCATCCGCTCGGAGCTTTGCAAATGGCCGCATTGGGCCGGCAGCGATCGCATCGCGCTGGAAATTTTAATCGGAAAATGGACTCGCAGCGAAACGCCTTGGTCCTAAAATTCCGCTGATCCACGTCGGTGCGGGTGTCCTTTTGGCACGGCGCCGGTGTTTGCACGTCGCCCTCGGGCTATCTCACCCGTTCCACAAGCCAAGATTGGACACGCAATGCCGCCCCGATAGCCGGAACCCACAATCAGATGGCCGCCCGTGTGGCCGAAGATCCGGACTGCGCTGCCAGATGCGAGCTTGCACTGAGACTTGATCATCTATATACCATCCATATGGATGGAGTAAGATATGGCGGACATACACCGCCTGCCCGACCGGCAGGCCGACCCGGAAAAGATCACGATCAATCTCGGTCATGTCGACCTCGGCCGCATCGACCTGCTCGTGCGCGAGGGTGTTTACGCGAACCGGACGGACTTCATCCGCACGGCCATTCGCGCGCAGCTTCGCGAAGAGACCGAGACCGTCGAGCGGTCGGTTGCCCGTCATCAGCTTGAGCTCGGTCTCTTTGACCTGACGCGAGAGGCGCTTGAGGCGGTCGTCGCACAAGGNGAAGCCTTGCACCTCAAGGTGCTGGGCCTCGCGCGGATCGCCTCCGATGTCTCGCCGGAGCTGGCGGTGCGTGCCATCGGCTCAATCCAAGTCCTAGGCGCTTTGCAGGCGCCCAAGGACGTCAAGGCGGCCCTGAAGGACCGCATCACCTGATACCCCCGTCCGGACCCTTCTGTTCGGTCTCACAGGAGACGACCCATGACCCGACCCTTCCACCCGGCTTTTCGCCGGCGCTTCACGCATGCCCGGACGCAACCGATCGACGTCAACCAGGTCATCAACGATGCACTGTCGCAGGCCGGCCTGTCCGGTGGCCAGGCCCCGCGCATGCCATCCTTCGATCTGCCGGGCCTGGGTGATCTGGCCAATGGGCTGAACCTCTCCGGTCGGCCTGACGCCACACCACCCCTTCCGGAAGGGGCCACATGGGCGCTGCGCCGCCATGAAAGCCCTGCGGGATCGCGGGATTACCGCCTGTTCGTTCCAGCCGGAGGCGCATCGGAAGGGTTGCTCGTCATGCTGCACGGCTGCACGCAAACTCCGGAGGATTTTGCCCGGGGCACGCGCATGAACCAAGCCGCCGCCAAGGCCGGTCTTGCAGTCGCCTGGCCGCAGCAGGGCCCCGCGCACAACCCGCAATCCTGCTGGAACTGGTTCCGCCCCGAGGACCAGCAGCGCGAAGGCGGCGAACCCGCCTTGCTGGCTGCGCTGACGCAAGAGGTCTTGGCCGACCTCGATCTGCCCCATGGGAGGTCCGCCGTGGCGGGTCTCTCTGCCGGGGGTGCGATGGCGGCCATTCTCGCGGTGACGCACCCGGATGTCTTCGTGGCTGCAGGCGTGCATTCAGGACTGCCTGCCGGGGCCGCGCGGGACATGAGCTCTGCCTTCGCTGCGATGCGCGGCGGCGCCCGGGTCGCCCAGGGGGACGGCGCGCCGCTCATCGTGCTGCACGGCACCGCGGATGCCACAGTCTCCGTTGCGAACGCAGAAGCGCTGGTGCCCCCCGGAGGCTTCGAGACCGCACATGACGACGGCGGACGCAGTTGGACCCGTCGCGTGGCTCCCTCCGGCTCGGAGCTCTGGCGCGTGGACGGCGCGGGCCACGCCTGGTTCGGCGGCGACCGCGCCGGTTCCTACGCCGACCCGGCAGGTCCCGATGCCTCTACGGAGATTATCCGCTTCGTCTGCGCACAGATGCGCTGATCGGAGTGCCGCCCCGGCGGACGGCACACACAGACAAAGGGCCGTCCGCGACGAGATCGCCTCAGACCATCCCACAGGCCCGACGGCCAGCCTCGACGCCCTTGGCCACCACGGCAGACCTCGGGCCGTTGGAAATGCTGCGGCGAGGATGGAAGGCAGCTTCGGTGACGCCGCGCTGCGGCGGCAGTTGCCCGGTTGAAGGTCCGCAGAGGGCCGTCCTTGCAGATGGTTGGCCTGCAACGGGTCTCCTGGGCGTCGCCGCAGCGCCGCGCGTCGGCTCCGAGCCCAAACTACCTCGCCTATGCCGAACCTCCACTGCACGCGCATCGATAAGTTCCCAATCTAGCGTACGGTCTCTCCAGACCTAAGAAGGCGTAGATATCACCACGCAGCCAACTGGCATGCGTCCATACCTAGATTGACACTTGACGGTTTGAGCGCGTTCATGTTGTGTAGCCGTGGGTGATAGTGTAATGGAAACACGCCCTTTCGGGAGTCTAGCCGGGTTCGATTCCCGGTCATCAAAGCGCACTCGAAGGTGCGCTTTGATGACCGGGGACGGGAATGGCCGCATCGCGAGAGAACCTCTATAAAGCTCACGTAAAAAATCTTCGCGCCGTAGAGGTATCATTTGAGCGTATTATGCGAGAGCTCAATGATTGTTTGGCTCGCGGTGACGATAAAACTGCGGATGCGTTGACAAAGACCACTATGCTTCTCCTTGGAGCATGGGCAGAAAATAGACTTAGGAAGCTAGCCTTTGAGCCGAACGGATTTTCGGAACATGAGCGTGAGATGGTCGGAGCCGCCACATCTCAAATCGACTCATGGAAAAAGGCGATCGAAATAGGTTTTCGCAAGCGTTATCATGTCCCAAGGGCAGATCTAAACACTTCGCTGCCTGTAACTGCTCGATCTCATTATCAAACCTTGATAGTGATTCTGGATGATAATCTTAAGCCAATAATTGAAATTCGGAATAAATTGGCGCATGGGCAATGGTCTCGCACACTCAATAACGCAAATGATGATTTCTCTCAAGAAATGATGTCTCGCATTTCTACTGAAAACGCTCTGACCGTGAAGTTCAAGAAGAGGCTATTAAATTACCTCGCCCAACTTATTCAAGATCTGGTAGCTGGAAACGCAGCATTCGAGCGTGATTTTGATCTTCACTTTACAAATCTTGAGCACGCTAAACGGGATATCGATAATCGACCGTATTCCTCTTGGCTCATGTCTATGCAAAAAAAATACCAAAGCGGGAGAAAAGCGCGGACAAGGTGATGCGGCTCACATTCTAGGCTGATCAAAGCAAGGCGACGATCGTCTAAAGCCAAAACCTCTCGCCGACGGGCAACGATCTACGCTGAGTAGAAATGGAAAGACTAATATGCCGCAGCGGCTGCGAACGGCAGGAAAGTCCGCTCAGCCGCCGCCCGGCCAGCGAAAATGCTGCACCGATGATCGAACGGCAGGTCTGGTGAATGCTGCATTGCAGCGCCGAGCCATCTCGACTGTCGGCAATGGGCCGCAAGTGCATGAGCCTCGCGTCGGGAGGGGCATCGCGGCATAGCTGACACGAGCGCATTTACCGCAATGCCGCACAATGAGCGAGGGGAGGCATGCGTTGTATTCTCCGCCATTAGCGTTGGGTCAGGCATCAACAGCAAATCGCCGGATGATTTTCATTGTGATTTTCTCGACGTCATCAACAAATGTATAGACCACGGGAATAACCAACAGGCTGAGAAAGGTTGAGGTAATCAGCCCGCCGATCACAACCGTCGCCATTGGCTGGCGAAAACTCGGGTCCCCCTCAACCAAGCTGAGCGCTGCCGGAGCCATACCGGCAGACATGGCAATAGTCGTCATTATGATAGGGCGTGCTCGCTTGTGACAGGCATCGATCAGGGCATCAAAGCGAGGCATTCCCTTTTGCCTAGCTTCAATTGCATAGTCGACCAAGAGGATGGAATTCTTCGATACGATACCCATCAGCAGCAATAGACCGATGACCGCCGGCATTGAAAAGCTTGTGCCCGTCATCACCAGGGGAAACAATGCACCTCCTAACGCAAGAGGAAGCGCGGTCAGGATCGTAATCGGCTGCAGGAAGTCGTGGAAAAGCAGGACGAGCACCGCGTAGACGCAGAAGATCCCGATCGCCATCGCCGAGCCGAAGCTTGCGAACAATTCCGTCTGCCGCTTAAGATCGCCCTGTTCAACGAATTCGACGCCTGACGGAAGGTTCTGGTAGGCCGCGAGCTGCCTCACCTCGGCATTGACGTCGGACAGATTGCGTCCGTTGAGTTCGATCGTGACGCTGGCATTACGCGAACGGTCAAGCCGGTCGATCTGAGACGGCGACGACCCCATCGAGATATCGGCAATCGATCCCAGCGTCACGATGCCATCGTTTCCGGTGACCGGGATGAGGCTGATCTCTTCCAAGGTGCCGCGCGCGCTTTGGTCAAGCGTCACCCGGATTGGAACCTGCCGTTCTGGTAGGTTCAACTGCGAAAGAGCGGAGTCGTAGGCGCCAGACGTGGCGATGCGGACTGCGTTGGATACTGCTTGCGAGGTGATCCCGTAAGAGGCCGCCAGATCGAGATTGGGGGTGATGACGATCTCTGGAGATTGCAGCGCGGCCGACGACGTTACGTTGCCGATACCCTGAATATTTTCACGAATATCGGCTTCCAACGATGCCGTGGCCTGTTCCAGCGCTTCGGAGTTGTCGCCAGCCATTGTGATCTGGAGTTCGGTGCCGTTGCCGCCCGAGCCCACTTCGATTCGCGCACCAGGAATGCCTTCCACTGCCTCACGGATACCGGATTCGATTTCGGTCTGGGTGACGTCCCGATCGTCGATATTGGTCAGGTTGACGACGATGGTCGCCGAGGTCACGGACGATGTTGTGCCTCCACCTCCACCACCCCCGCCGGTCGATGCTGTGCCGGTTGCCTGAAACACTTCGGTGACATGATCGACATCGGCCAGGGAGGCAGCGGCCTGCCGCGCGATCTGATCGGTTTGCTCGATCGTTGATCCGGGTTGCGTGGTAACGCTGACCTGAGTCTGGCTGTCGTCCGATGCGGGGAAGAAGCCTGTCGACAATTGTCCCAGCATCAGGAAGGTCAGCGCGAAAAAGCCAAGAACGCCCAGAACCGGCATCCAGCGGTGTCGCAGCGAGACGCGCACGACCGACAGGTAGTGGCGCATCATCCAGCCGTCACCCTTCTCCGGCGAGGGCGAGGATTTCATCATGTAGGCCGCCATCATCGGGGTCACCAGACGCGCGACGAGAAGCGAACAGAAGACGGCGACCGACGCGGTAATGCCGAACTGTTTGAAGATGATGCCAACGATCCCGCTCATAAAGGCCGTTGGCAGGAAAACGGCGATCAGGGTGAAGGTCGTCGCGATCACGGCGAGACCGATTTCGTCGGCAGCCTCCATCGAGGCTTCATAGGCCGGTTTGCCCATATGCATGTGCCGCTCGATATTCTCGACCTCGACGATGGCGTCGTCGACCAGAATGCCGACCACCAGCGACAGGGCGAGCAGCGTCACGGTGTTGAGCGTGTAGCCCATGTAATCCATCACCAAAAAGGTGGGGATGATCGACAGCGGCAAGGCGATCGCGGCGAGCATCGTCGCACGCCAGTCCATCAGGAACAGAAAGACGACGATGACGGCGATGATCGCGCCTTCGTAGAGCATGGTCATCGAGGCTTCGTAGTTCTGTTCGGTTGGCAGGATCGTGTTGTAAGCCTCTTCGATCGTCACCTGCGGGTTCTCGGCGGCAAATTCCTCTACCGCCTCACGCACGCTTTCGGTCACGGCCAGATCAGAATAGCCCTTGAGCCGCTTGATCTGCGCGGCGATCACCGGCTCTCCGTTCAGGTAGGACAGCGATGTGATGTCGGAATGCGTGTCGGTGACGGTGCCCAGTTCGTCCAGCCGGACCCATGATCCATTTGGCAGCGGGATCGGCGTTGCGCTGACCTGCTCGATATCGTCGGCGGCGGCAAGAACGCGGACCGACTGACTGGCGCCGCCGATATCCGCCTTGCCGCCCGACAGGTCGCGCTGCACCTCATCCAGCCGGGTATTGACGTCATCGACGCTGAGACCTAGCCCGGCCAGTAGTTCGGGGTTCAACTCGACACGGATTTCGCGATCGACGCCGCCGAGGCGGCCAACCTCGCCCACGCCTTCGACCTGCATCAACGCGCGTTCCAGATCGTTGTCGATGAACCAGCTTAGCTCGGAATCGCCCAAGCGATCGGAACTGACAACGAATGTGACCAGCGGCGAAGCGCCAATGCTGCTTTTCGACACCGTCGGCGCATTCATTTCCTGCGGCAGATCGCTTTGCGCCTGATCGACAGCGGTCTGGACCTCATCCAGCGCGATCTGAACGTCCTTGCCAACCTGAAATGAGACAGAGATCGACACGCTGCCGTCGGTGATCGTGGTAGTCACAGAGTCCAGCGCCTCAAGCCCGGTCAACTGATCCTCGATCTTGCGTGCGACCTCGGTCTCAAGCTGCGCCGCAGCCGCGCCGTCCAGCGAAGCCGAGATGCTGATCGTCGGCATGTCCATATCGGGAAAGTTCTGAACGTCAAGGCGAGTGAACGCCATCATTCCCGTGACCGTCAGCAGGATGAAGGCAAGGATCGGCGGGACCGGATTGCGGATTGCCCATGCGGAAAAGTTCATTCGGCTGCCTCCTGATCGGCGGGCTCGCTCTTGGCCATATCGGTCCCGTCTCCGGCAGGGGCCTCCGTTTCGCCATCGCTAACCCGAACCTTGGCGCCGTCGGACAGGAAGGCCCCGCCCGTTTGCACCACCTGCGCGTCGGGCGACAGGTCCGCGATCAGTGCCACTCGATCGTCCCGACGACGTCCTGTTTCGACCCGCTCGCGGCGCACGATCGTCGGATCGTCATCGTCCAGCACGAAGATGTAGGAGAACCCGTCCTGCAGAACGACCGCCGTGGAAGGCACGTGCAGCGCCTCGCTTTCGTCGGTGGTGAAACGGCCACTAATCATCACGCCGATTTTCGGTTCGGGACCTTCCTCCGGCTCGTTCAGCGCTACATATACCTTGACCCGGCCATTGGTTTCAGAGGCTGACGGTGCGATGCGCGTAACCGCGCCCGTGACCTCGCCCAGCGGCGTCGGGATCGTCACCGGTGTGTCGACCCGGATGTCGCGAAGCTGGCGCAACGGCACTTCGGCCTGCCATTCGATGCGGCCATCACGGATCAGGCGATACAATTCCGCCCCTTCGGTCACGACATCTCCCACCACGGCGCTGCGCGACGAAATCACACCGCCATAGGACGCAGCGATTGTCGCGTGCTGCAGGTCCAATCTGGCCGAGGCGAGTTGTGCTTCGGCGGAAGAGACATCGGCCTGCGACTTGCGCTCGGTGGCATAATACTCGGCTGCGTCTTGCTGAGACAAAGCGCCAGAGCCAGAATTCTGCAGCCGACGCGCTCGTTCCGAATTCGCCGCGGCCTGCTCAAGCGACGCCTGTGCAGATTCCAGCGCGGCCTCTAATTGATCGATGTTGTTATCCAGTGTCTCGCGGGACAGCTCGACCAGCAGATCGCCCTGCTTGACCGTGTCGCCCACATCGGCGCCAAGCGTTTCGATCCGCTGGCCGCCGACCTCTGCTGAAATTACCACTTCCTGCCATGCAGCGGTCCAGCCGGTGGCCTCGACCGTCTCGGGCCAGATCGAAAATTGAGGCGGCGCGGTGCTGACAGTGAGCGCAGCAGCCGCCTCCGTGCCCTCGGCCTGCTCGGAAGGCGCGTTTGCAGGTGCATCGGTTTGACCCCCCGCATCCGGCCCAGGGCCATAAACAAAAAAAGCCGCGCCGGCAGCCAGAACAATTACCGCAGCGATGATTGCCTTCTTCATTTTATGTCTCCGGGGCCGCGTCAACTTGCGGCGTCTGCGTGGCTGTGTTCGTGGCTGGTGCGGTAGGGCGCTGCCAGCCGCCCCCCACTGCCTTGTAGAGCGCGACCCACTGTCGCAGCACAGTTTCGCGCTGCGAGATCTGGGTCAGCCGAGCCGATTGAACCTGGCGCCGCGCTTCCTCGCGCGCCAAAAGGGTGGTCCAGCCAACGCGCCATTCCTCGTCGGTCGTGTCGAAGTATTCTTGATACTGAGCGACCAACGATGCGGCACTGTCCAGATTGCGCGAGGCGGTGTTCAGGCGCGTCAGGGCGTTTTCGACCTCTTCGATCGCTGAAAGGACCGTCGCTCGGTAGGACTCAGCGGACAGTATGGCGTCGGCGTTTGCCCCCCGCACCGCTTCGCGTCGCTGCCCGCCGTCGAAGATCGGAAGACTGAGCGCGGGACCGAAGTTCCAGCTCGATGGGTTGGTCGCCGTGACGGTGCCGCCCAAGGTCAGCGATGGATAAAGCTCCGCCTTCGCAACCCGCATGTCCAGCAGTTCGGCGGCGAAGCGAGCCTCGGCCGATGCGACATCGGCCCGCTGCCGCAACATGTCGGAGGGCACTGCACTGACGCGAAAGGCGCGCGTTGCTGGCAAGCTGGCACCATCACCCAGTATCGATCGAACCTGATTTTGCGGCGCGCCTACCAGCGTCGCCATGGATTGCGCCACGATCTCGCAATTCGCCGCCTGATCCGAGGCTGATATTTCGGCACTGGACGCATTGGCGCTTGCCAGCGACACCTCTGTCTCGGCGCCCATCCCTGCCCCGACCAGTTCGCGAGTCACACCCAACGTTTGCTGCTGGGATTTCAGCGCCTCGCGATAGACCGCCTCGTAAGACCGGCATGCGCGGTATTCGATGTAAGTATCTGCCACCTCGGCGGCGAGCGTCACGTAGGCACCAGCATAGTCATATTCCTCGGCACGCGCCCTTAAGCGGCTGGCACGGGTGGTATCGCGCACCTTCCCGAACATGTCTATTTCCCAGCTGGCATCAACCAGAGCGCTACGCGATGTTTCCTTGCCCCGATCTTGAGCGCCTTCCACGGTGGCTTGGGCCGTGCCTGTAATCGACGGATAGAGCGCTGCCGATGCTTCCCCAGCCAGCGCGCGGGCGGACATGACGTTGGCCGCCGCCGTGCGGAGGTCGGGGCTGGCATTCGCTGCTAAACGAAGAAGCTGCATCAGGCTTGGATCGCCAAACTGGGTCATCCAGTTCATATCGGCGGCTGTTCCGCTTTGCGGGGCCGACGCGGAGAAGCGCGCCGCAACGGCCTGTTGCGGCCGCGGCTGAATTGTGGCCACGTCGCAGCCCGCAACGCAAAGGGCCGCGAGGACGGCAAACGGGATTCTCATCGGCAACTCCGGCAGCTGTTCGATGCGGTATGGCGTAGGCGCATGTTAAGTTGTGTTAAGAGCCGGTGAAGAACGGTAAAACTCGCCGAACTTAGCGCCTACCGGGTTTAAGGTGCGGTTCCGTAGCTGAGGGGAATAGCAATGGCATCGGTGCTGCTGATCGACGACGACAGAGAGTTGGTCGAGCTTCTGACTGAATATCTCCAACAGGAAGGCTTCACGGTCGCCTCTGCCCACGATGGCGAGCGCGTCCTGGGGGCGATCGTCGAAGCACGTGCCGAGATCGTCGTGCTCGACATCATGATGCCGCGCCTGAACGGGCTCGAGGTGCTGCGCCGGATCCGCCGCGAAAGCCATGTCCCGGTGCTGATGCTGACCGCGCGCGGCGACGAGATCGACCGCATCGCAGGCCTTGACTTAGGAGCAGACGACTATCTTTCCAAGCCATGTTCCCCCGGCGAGCTTGCGGCCAGAATACGGGCGGTTCTAAGGCGCAGCGGCAGGAAGTCAGCTGATGGAAACTCGCCTCTGATCCATGGGCGCCTCACGCTGGATTCACAGCGGCGCGTCGCATGCTGGGATGAAAAGCCGCTCGCGCTGACCGGCATCGAGTTTAACGTGCTCGAAGCGTTGGCGACACAGGCGGGCCGCCCCGTTTCGCGATCCGACCTGTCGCTACAAGGACTAGGACGCCCTCTTGCCCCCTATGATCGCGCGCTTGACGTTCATATTTCAACCATCCGTCAGAAGATAGGCACGCTCGTCGACGGGCGCTCGCCAATCGTCAGCTTGCGCGGCATTGGCTATCAGCTGATCGTGGAGTGAATACGGTGGTCCTGCGCTTCTTCCTGTTCATCTGGGCTACCATCCTCGTGACAATGCTGGCTTTTGCGCTGTTTATCCAAATCATGGGATGGTCGGCGCCGCCGGCGGCGAGATACGCTATGGCGTCCGAACTTGCCAGTAAGGTCCTCATTGAGCTTTCCCAACAGCAAGGTATGGACGAAGCGCTTGCGGACTGGCGACAGATCAGCCCGGCCTTCGAAGGGGTCGACGTTATTGCAGACCCCCGGTGCGTGGCTGCAGTTCCCATCGCGACGCGCGACAACAGATGCATTGAGATTCGCTCTCCCCAGAGCATGACGTTGCTTTCGCGGACAGAGCCGATGTGGTTGCCCCTACTTTTCGGCGCGATGACCAGCGCGATCGTCGCTCTGATGATTTCGCGGTGGTTGTCTCACCCTCTGCGAACAGTGAACGAGGGACTTCATGAGTTAGCGGGCGGAAAGTTCTCTACCCGTATCGGTCCAAGATTGAAGACGTCAAATGCGGAAGTCGCGGGACTCATCGGAGCATTTGACCACGCGGCCTCACGATTGCAGTCGCTCTCTGATGGCCGAAAACGTCTCTTCCACGACATCTCGCACGAGATCCGTTCGCCTCTTGCACGCCTTCAAGCCGCGCTTTCGCTCCTGGAACGACGGCCCCAGGAACACGAACGCATGTTGAACCAAATGGGAGCCGACATCGCGCGTCTCGATCTATTGGTCGGAGAGATTTTAACGCTTGCTCGGCTTGAGCAGGCCGGTTCAGACATGATGCGCGAATCGTTGGATATTATCGATATCCTTGAGCCGATCATTGCCGACGCGAATTTCGAAGGTCAGGCCCGCAACATCAAGGCGGTCTATCACGGACCCGATAAAATTCAATTTATCGGTAATGAAGAATTGCTGCATCGGGGCTTGGAAAATATCGTTCGAAATGCGGTTTATCATTCTCCAGATGACGGAAAGATTGAAATCAAAGCAGAAGTTACTTCGAATGATATAGAATTGACTTTTTGCGACCAAGGGCCAGGCGTTCCCGAAGCCGATCTTGACAATATTTTCAAACCGTTTTTCAGAATCCGAAACTCGAATCGCTCGAACGGGGCCGGTCTGGGTCTTTCAATTGCAGCAAGAGGAATTGCAATCCACCGCGGGACAATTTGTGCGCATAACCGTGCCGGCGGTGGGCTGTCGCTGAGCGTGCATTTACCAGTGGACTGAGCCGGGGCGCTCCGAGTCTGTGGTGTCCCAATCCTGCGCCGCTCTTGAGCCGACAGATGTTTATGACATGCTGTTCATGCCCTAAAGCGGCTTTTCGTTTGGACAGAACGAACAGCCGCTCCTCACCGCAGAGCGGTCACAAGCTGGCTTTCGATGCTGCAGCGTTGCACGAAAGTAAGCGCAACGACGAGGCCCTATGCGGCGATGCTTGACGGTTCGTTGTAGCGCCACGGCATGAGTTCTTCGATGCGGGATCTGGGGTGCCCGTCGATGATGGCGCGGAGGGTGTCGGCGAGATAGTCGACGGGGTTCACGCCGGCCATCTTGCAGGTGGCGACGAGCGAGGCGAGCATGGCCCAGTTCTCGGCGCCGACCTCGTTTCCGGCGAAGAGGGCATTCTTCCGCGTCAGCGCGATCGGGCGGATCTGGTTCTCGACCGGGTTGGTGTCGAGCTCGAGAGTGCCGTCGTCAAGAAAGCGGATCAAGCCGGGCCAGTGGCCAAGGGTGTAGCGGATATCTTCTGCCAGCAGGGACTTCTGCGGGATGCGCGACAGCTGGGTTCCCAGCCAGGGCTTGAGCGCGGCAATGATCGGGGCGGCCTGCTCGCGCCGGGCGGCGAGGCGGTCGGCAGGGGCATGGCCGCGCACGGTCTTCTCGATCCGATACAGCAACGCGATCTGGCGCAACATCTCCTTGGCGATGGGCGAGCCCTCGCTCTCGAAGCGCTTGACGAAGCGGCGGCGGACATGAGTCCAGCAATAGACCAGCTGCCACGGGCCGGTGTCGCGCGTGATCTCGGTCAGTGCGTTGTAGGACTGGTAGGCGTCGCATTGCAGGAACCGACCACGGTATCCGGCTAAGAACCTCAGCGGATGCTCCCGCCCCCGGCCGGGGGCGTAGTGGAACAGCACGATGGGCGGGCCGGCACCGCCATGGCCGCGGTCGTCAGACACAACGGCCCAGAAGTAGCCGCTCTTGGTGGCCTTCCGGCCCGGGTCAAGGACCGGTGCGCGGGTCTCGTCGACGAAGATCCGGTCGGCGGCGCGCAGGTTGGCCTTCATGTGGTCGATGATGGGCAGCAGGTGGAAGCATGCCCGCCCAACCCAATTACCGAGCGTGCCGCGGTCGAGATGCAGTCCCTGCCGCTCGAAGATCCCGGCCTGGCGGTAAAACGGAAGGTGGTCGCTAAACTTGGAGACGATAATCCATGCGATCAGCCGCTCGGTCGGCAGCCCGCCGGGCACGACGTGCTCCGGCGCATGGGCCTGCACCACGGCCTGCGAGCAGCGGCGACAGGCATACCGGGGGCGCCGCGTCACCAGCACCTGGAACTGCGCCGGGATCACATCGAGCCGCTCGGATGTATCTTCCCCGATCCGGGCCATCTCACCGCAGCCGCAGGGGCACAGGATGCTGGCGGGTTCGATCACCCGCTCGACCCGGGGCAGGTGCGGTGGCAGGTGGCCGCGGTTGCGCGCGGGCTTGCGAGATTCTTCCCCGCGTGCCCGAGCAAGCGCGGCCTCTGCCTTTTCCTGTGCAGCCGCGAGAACACCTTGGGCCAGTTCGGCGTCCTCGAGCGGCAGATTGAACTGGTCAACCGACAGCTTCTCGGAGCTCTTGCCGAAGCACTCGCGCTGCGATGCGCGCAGGATGCCCTCCAGCCGACGATTGGCCTCCTGCACCTCGAGCAGCGCCGCCTCGACCTCGGTCAGGCGGGCCTTCAGATGAGCATTCTCGCGGCTGAGGGCGTTGGCATCCATGCCTCGAAGTGAATCACGCTGACGCGGTTCTGACCAGCAAAAACAGGGAATTCCCGTGCGTCCGCCCGCTTACCCTGCGACCAGCGGACGCCGCGCCCGCTCTGGTCTTACCAGCCGCCAGTCCAGCCCCTCGAACAGCGCCGCCAGCTGCGCCGACGACATCCGCATCACCCCGTCCCGCACCTGCGGCCAGACGAATTTGCCTCCTTCCAGCCGCTTGTGAACCAGCACCATCCCGGTCTGGTCCCAGACCAGCAGCTTGATCCTGTCCGCACGTTTCGAACGGAAGACGAAGACCGCCCCACAGAACGGATCGAGCCCGAACATCTCCTGCACCGCCACCGCGAGGCCATCGATCCCTTTGCGAAAGTCCACCGGGCGCGTCGCCACGTAGACCTTCGCTGTCCCTCCTTGACCGAGCATCATGATGTCGCCGTCCGCACCGCCCGGATGGACCTGGTCAGCAATATCTCATCGGCGTCGGCTCCGACGCGGATCACAACATCGCCCACCACAATCTCCACACCGGTGGTGACCTCCGTCTTTGTCGGTATCTCCGCTGCGGTGCCCTTGATGACAAGCTCGGCGAACATCGGCAGGGCCGCCAGGCTCTCCGACACGGCAAGCTGACCCCTCCGAAGCTTCTTCCGCCAGTCATAAATCTGCCAGCGCGTCGTCCCGTGCCGCCGTGCGACGTCCGTTACCGAGGCCCCCGGCACCAGGCTCTCCGCCGCGATCCGCGCCCGCTCCGCCTTCGTGCGCAGCCGGCGCCCGCTCGCCCCCTCGATCACTTCCAGCCGAGAAACCCCACCGTCCCTTGGGCCGTCAAAATGGACGCCCACTTTGCCGTCTCGTTCCAAACCAAAACCTCCAACGCTCATGCGCACGGAGAATGGCCCGGTCAGATCAGAAGCGGCAGGAGGGGGGCGACGTCGCGCTTACGCACGAATGTCAGGTTCGGTGAAGCTCTGCCGCCGCGCCAACAGGGGACAAGAATGGCAGCTAAGGGCCGTCCTTGCTGATGGCAAGCCTGCGACGGGTATCCTGGGCGTCGCCGCAGCGCCGCGTGTCGGCTCAGAGCCCATTCTGACCAATGCTGCGGGCGGCAGCGAATGCGGGCGCAGCAGGAATGGACGGCCCGGAGCTGCCGTTCGACTTCATTGCAACGAAGGTCCACTTGGAGCCCTTAGATGTCTGGCGCCCGCGTGATACCCATCAAGCATGACACAAAGGCAGCCCATCTTTTCCAGCCGGGTTTGCGGTGCCGCTCCGGAAGTTGCTTCCGACAATAGCGCGCCGATTTTTCTCTACTGGACCTTCACCAAGACGGTCATCGCGATCTGCGCCCTCAGGCTCGCTGAGGCGGGTAAAATGAATCTGGACGAACCTATGGCAGGCGAGCCGTTCACACTCCGCCAGCTTCTGAACCATACTGCGGGCCTGCCGGACTACGGCACGCTTCGCGCATATCATTCTGCCGTGCAAAATGATGAGGAGCCGTGGTCCCGCGACGACCTGCTGAGCGCAGCCATGGTTCAGGGGAAGAGGTTCGCTCCGGGCCAGGGCTGGGCTTACTCGAATGTCGGCTAAATGCTGGCGCGGGAACGGGTTGAGGATTGTTCAGGTCGATCTTTCGCGTGCCTCGTCAAGGAACTGATCTGCGAGCCTCTCAACCTCGGGAGTATCGCGCTTGCCAGCACCCGCGAAGATTTCGCGCGGGTCCATTGGCAGGCTGCAACAAAGTATCATCCCGGTTGGGTCTACCATGGATGCCTGATTGGGACGGCCTCAGATGCAGCTCGACTGCTTCATGCGCTGTTCACGTTCAGATTGCTGAATTCGGCAACGCTCGCTGAGATGTTGCAACGATACCCTCTGGGCGGGGCGATCGGGGGAAGGCCTTGGACCGAACACGGCTACGGCCTCGGCCTCATGAGCGGTCGCGTGGGCGTTGTCGGGTCCGCAATCGGGCACTCCGGCGGCGGCCCATTCTGCGTGAACGCCGTCTATCATTTTCCCGATCTCGAAGAACCGGTCACAGTTGCAAGCTTCAGCGAAGGGCAAGACGAAAGCGTAGCAGAGTTTGCGGCAGTGAACCTTGCCGTAGACGGATGACCGCTTTGTCCCGCATTGCTGACCTCCATCCTTTGCGCAGCGACCGTCCGCTCTCCGCCCTTTGGCAAATCCTCTCGCAATCGCAACACGGATCGAGCCGTTGCAGCGAATGGCAGGAAAGTCCGCAGTGCGGCTAATCGGCGAGTGAAATGCTGCGCCGTGCATCGGATGTCTGGTCTGGTGAATGCTGCAGGGCAGCGCGGCGCCGCCTCGAAGTTCGGCTCAGGGCCGGCCTTGCCTTGGCCGGCCAGCGACAGACTTCCATGGCGTCGCTGCATCGCCGCGTGACCGGTCGGAGCCCAACTACCTCGGAAGGCCAGGGCAGCATTTCGCAGTCGCGGAACGAAGGTTTCGGCAGGGGCGGCCCATAAGAGACGTTCATTGCATCCACTGGCGCTGCAGCGCAACTTCACCAGACCGACCATTCGCTGCGAGCGCAAAATCTAGGGCCGTTCGAACTCACTGTCTGCAGACCTTGCCGCTATCCGTTACGGAGGCACGATCATATAGGGGTGCCGATACGCGCAGTCAGGAAAACACCACCGGGCTCTGCGGCGCGCGATTGACGTGGAGCTGGAAGACGTCTGGGCGGGCATAGTGACCCATAGCGTCGAATCTTCGACGGCACTTGGCGACCTCCGACAGGTCAAGATCCGCGTATAGAACTCCCTTCTCCTTCGACATCGGCCCGGCATGGCATCCGGCGAAGGGTTTGTAGACGACTGCGTCGCCCGAGTTGATCCATTCGTCAGCGTCCGGAAACAGTTCGTCGCGATGGGGCAGTTCCACAGGGATGTCGGCCACCTCGATTGTGGTCGCGCAGCCCCAGGTTGATGCCGCCAGCTACACCATCAGCGGGGACGTCGCCGGGTCTTCATGACGAACGTCTATACAAAGGCCAGCGCACCAACAACTTTGCAATCCCCCTGCGACTTACACGCCCCTGTCCGCGTCGCCCGCCGCGCTGATCGGGAAACGGATCGTCTGCAACAGGCCGCGAGGATCCAGATTCTCCATGCGGATGCTGCCGTCGAACCGCTCGATGATCTCGCGGGCGATGGCCACGCCCAGCCCCGCGCCGGGCACGGTCTTGCGGCGGCCCGGATCGACCCGGAAGAAGGGCTCGAACACACGGTCGATCAGGTCTTCGGGGATGCCCGGTCCGTCGTCGCGGATGGTGATGACCGCCTGCCCGCCTGCGGTCGACAGGGCAAGCTCGGCCCCGCCGCCATGGGTGGCGGCGTTCAACGCCAGATTTCGCAGCGCCCGTTTCAGCGCCATCGGCCCGGCATCGATGCGGGTCTCGGCGGTCGGGCCAAGACGCAGCGGATAGCCCAGCTCGGCCAATTCGCAGCCGACCTCGCGCAGCAGCAGGTCCAGCCGGACCGGCTCGCGCCCGGCCTGTTCAGCCTCTTCGCGGACCAGCCGGATGGCGCTGTCGGCGATATTGTCCAGCTCTTCCAGATCGGCCAGCCATTTTCCGCGCTCTTCGTTATTGGCGATGAATTCCGCCCGCAGCCGCATCCGGGTCATCGGCGTGCGCAGATCGTGGCCCGCCGCCGCGACAAGCCGCATCCGGCTTTCCATCGCCGCGCGCAGCCGGGCCGACAGACGGTTCAGCGCGCTTGCGGTGGCGCGGATTTCGGCCGGACCGTCCTCGGGTAGGGGCGGCAAGGTGCCGTCGGCGCCGATCCGGCTGGCCGCGCCCTCCAGCAGGACCAAGGGCGAGATCAGCCTGTGCGCGGCGTAAAGCGACACGATGGCCGAGCCGCAGATGATCATGGCGATCCAGATCGTCAGGATGACCCAGCCCTGATCCGGCGGTGACGGATCGGGCATTTCGGTGACAAGCCAGCCCGCATCCCCCAGAAACACCGACACCACCGGCGCGGGCATGTCCTCGGGACGGCTGACCTGCACCCGGTAGGAAGAGCCGGTCGCGGCAAGGGCATGGCTCATCATCCGGGTCAGCCGGTCCGAGCCGGGACCGGCGGCAGGACCGTCCTGCAGGCGGACCCCCGCCCCGCTGGCAAGGGCAGGATCGTTTGCCGCCAGCCGCGCCAGCAATCCGATCTGGCGGGCCACCGGCTCCATCGTGGCCTCGGGCAAGGGCGGTTGCAGCGCGCGGCTGGCGGCGAAGGTCGCCAGCCCCACCACGGTGACGATGGCGATCAGCAGCAGCGCGGTGATGCGGGCGCGAAGGGAATTCATCCTGCCACCACCTGCGTCTCGACCGGCACCGACAGCTGATAGCCACCGTTGCGCACCGTCTTGAACAGCGATTCGCCGGTCTTGTCGCCCAGCTTGCGGCGCAGCCTGCTCATCAGCACGTCGATCGATCGGTCCAGCGGGTCGCGTTCGCGCCCCTGCGTCAGGTCCAGCAACTGGTCGCGTGAGAGCAGACGCCCCGGCCGGTCCAGAAAGACCCGCAGCAGATCGAATTCCGCGCCGGTCAGCTCGACCTCCTGACCGTCGGAGGCGGTGATCCGGCGCAGCCCGGTATCGATCTGGAAACCGGCCATGACATGGCGGCGATGCGTCTCGACCGGGGTCTCGGCCCGGCTGCTGCGCCGCAGGATCGCGCGGATCCGGGCGACCAGTTCGCGGGGGTTGAACGGCTTGCCCAGATAATCGTCCGCGCCCAGCTCGATGCCGATGATGCGGTCGACATCCTCTTTCAGCGCGGTCAGCATGATGATCGGCAATTGCGGCTGCCGCTCGCGCAGGGACCGGCAGATATCCAGACCCGATCCATCGGGAAGCATCACGTCCAGCACCAGAAGATCCGGCACCGCCTGCGCCAGCCGGGCATCGCATTCGCGCCGATTGGCGGCGGTCTGCACACGAAAGCCCTGCGCCGAAAGATATCGCGCCAGAAGCGAACGGATCTCGGGATCGTCATCGACGATCAGGATGGCGGGCTGAAGCGCGTCGCTGGTCATAGGGTTCGGGTCCTCACGCCCTTTGTCGGGGCTGTCAAACATCTTGGACACTATAGCCATGATGCGTCGCTGCGGTGGACCGATTTGTAACCAGAGTTTTCCGCCCCGGCCCGGGCAACATTTCCTTACAAATATATCCCCCGCAGAAACACTTCGACACGGTCGGGACCAACGCCAGACATGCAGACCCTCCATATCGGTCCGGTGACCGGACAGGTCCCGAAACGAAAGGAATTCACATGCGTCGTCTGACACTGCTTGCGACCGCCACCGCGATCCTCTGCGCCACGATGCCGGCGGCTTATGCCCGCAACGCCGCCCCCACCCAGCCTGCAGCCGAAACCTGCCAGCGCGACAACCCCGATTGCGCGCGTCAGAATCAGAAGGCGGGCAAGAATCAGAAGGCTGGTCAGGGGCAGAAGGCCACCGCTCCGGCCAAATCGGGCCAATCCCCGCAGAAATCGGGCCAGCCCGCGCAAACGCAGGCCCGCAGCGACAAGGCGGTGAAGACAGCGACCCATGCCCCTCGTGCGGGGGATAACGGCAAGGCCGGCAAACCCTTCCAGCGCTCCGCCAACAGCCGCTTCAAGGCCCCGCCCAAGGGCGAGGAATACCGCGTGGTCGACGATCATCTGGTGCTGGTGGACAGCAACACGATGAAGATCGTGACCGTCCTCGGCCTGCTCAGCGCATTGTCGAAGTAAGGATGGATCGGGCGAACCGTCCCGGCCTGTCGCTTTCCAGAGGAGAGACGGGATGAAACTGCGCAAGACCCTGATCGCCGCCGCGATCGCCCTCATTGCCGCCGGCGCGATCGGCTGGCAGATACTGGGCGAAAGCGCGCCCGAGACCGCGCCCGTGCTGGCGCGGGTTACGCAGGGAACGGTGACGGAAACCGTTCTGGCCTCGGGGATGCTGGAAGCGAAACAGCTTGTCAGCGTCGGCGCAAGGGTCTCGGGTCAGGTCGAGACATTGGCGGTATCGCTTGGCGATACCGTCAAGTCCGGGGATCTGATCGCCCAGATCGACAGTCAGGATCAGCAGAACGATGTCCTGACAGCCGAAGCCTCGCTGGCCAATATCAAGGCCCAGATCGCAGCCAAGGAGGCGGATCTGCATCGCTCGGAACTGGTGCAGACCCGTCAGGAAAGACTGGGCCAGCAGAACCTGTCCTCGCAGGAAACGGTCGAAAGCGCCAAGGCGGATGTGCTGGTCAACGAGGCCGAATTGCAGGCGCTGAAGGCGCAGCAATCCAGCGCCGAGGTCACGCTGGCCACCGCCCGGATCGCGCTGGAACGCACCAAGGTCACAGCCCCGATAGACGGCACCGTGGTCGCCGTGGTGGTCAAGCAGGGCCAGACCGTCAACGCCAATACTGACGCGCCGACCATCGTCAAGCTGGCCGATCTGTCCACGATGCTGGTCAAGGCCGAAATCTCCGAGGCCGATGTGATGAATGTCGAACCGGGCCAGACCGTCAGCTTCACCACGCTGGGCGCGCCGGATCTGCCCTTCACGGCCACCGTCCGCGACATCGAACCCGCGCCCTCGGAAATCGCCGACAGCGACACGATCTCTTCCGACAGCGCGGTCTATTACAACGGCCTGCTGGAAGTGGCCAACCCCGAGGGCAAGCTGCGCATCGGCATGACCGCGCAGGTCTCGATCGAGCTGGCGCGGGCCGAGAATGTGCTGGTGGTTCCGGCCTCGGCCATCAAGAAGGATGCCGAGGGTCAATATGTCGAGATCTGGGACCGTGCGACCCACAAGACCCGGCGTCAGGCGGTCGAGGTCGGTCTGAACGACAAGGTCACCGCCGAAATCCGCAGCGGCGTCGCAGAGGGCGACAGCGTCGTCACGGGCGCGGCGGTCGCCGCAGGTTCAGGCTCCAGCAGCGGTTCGGGCCGGATGGGCCCCCCGCCGATGTTCTAGGCCGATTTTCTTGGAAGGGATGTTCTTGGAAGGAACGACCGCGATGCAGGATCACAACAGCCAGACCGACCGTCCGATCATCTCGGTTCGCGGCATCGGCCGCAGCTTTTCCGCCGGCGAGGAACAGGTCACGGTCCTTCGCGATGTCGATCTGGACATCTGGCCGGGCGAGCTGGTGGCGATCATCGGCGCCTCGGGCTCGGGCAAATCCACGCTGATGAACGTGCTGGGCTGTCTGGACCGGCCGACCACCGGCAGCTATCTGTTCGACGGTCGCGACGTGGGCACGCTGGAACCGGACGAGCAGGCCGAACTGCGCCGCGAACATTTCGGCTTCATCTTCCAGCGCTATCAGCTTCTGGGCGATCTGGACGCCGTCGGCAATGTCGAGGTGCCCGCGATCTATGCCGGTGAGGGGCGCGAGGAACGGCAGCGCCGCGCCCGCGACCTGCTGACCCAGCTTGGACTGGAGCAGCGGCTGGATCACCATCCCAGCGAATTGTCCGGCGGGCAGCAGCAGCGCGTTTCGGTGGCGCGGGCGCTGATGAATGGCGGCGAGGTCATTCTGGCGGACGAACCCACCGGCGCGCTGGACACGAAAAGCAGCGCCGAACTGATCGAATTGCTGCTGGGTCTGAACCGGCAGGGCCACACGATCATCATGGTGACGCACGACCCCAAGGTCGCCGCCCATGCCCATCGCACCATCGAGATCAGCGATGGCAGGATCGTCTCAGACAGCGGACGCCGCCCCACCCGGACCGATACGGGAACGGGAACGGCCCCGACAGCATCACCCCCTCCGGTCCGGCGACGTTCGGCCCTTGCGGGGGTCACGCGGATGGCCGAGGCGCTGAACATGGCGCTGTCGGCCATGCTGGCGCACCGGATGCGCAGCTTTCTGACCATGCTGGGCATCATCATCGGCATCGCCTCGGTGGTGCTGGTGGTGGCGCTTGGCAATGGCAGTCAGGAACGGGTGCTGGAAAACATCTCTTCGCTGGGCACAAACACCATCTCGATCCGCGCCGGCACGGGTTTCGGCGCGCGCGGCGCGGGTCGGATCGAGACGCTGGTCTCTTCCGACGCCGATGCCATCGCCCTGCAGGATTACGCCGACGGAGTCTCGCCCGCGGTCTCGTCCAATGCCTCGGCCCGCTGGGGCCCGACCGAGGCGACGGTGCAGATCAGCGGCGTTACCAACGATTACTTTCCGCTTCACTCCTATATCACCGCGACCGGCAACCTGTTCGACGCCGCGGATATCGAGGAACGCTCGCAGGTGGCCGTCATCGACGAGGACACCAGCGAAAGCTTTTTCACCGATGGCACCGACCCGGTGGGACAGGTGCTGCATCTGGGCAATGTCCCGGTGCGCGTCATCGGGGTCGTGCGCTCGTCCGGGGCAAGTTTCGGACCGGAATCGCTGAATGTCTGGCTGCCCTATACCACCGTCATGTCGCGCGTCTCGGGGCAGAAATATCTGGACAGCATCACCGTTCAGGTCGCCGATGGCTATGACATGTCGCAGGCGCAGAGCGACATCACCCAACTGCTGCTGACCCGCCACGGAACACAGGATTTTTTCCTGCAGAACAGCGACACGATCCGCGAGACGATCACCTCGACTACGCAGACGATGACGCTGCTGGTCGCGGCCATTGCCGTGATCTCGCTGGTGGTGGGCGGCATCGGGGTGATGAACATCATGCTGGTCTCGGTCACCGAGCGCACGAAAGAGATCGGCGTGCGCATCGCCATCGGCGCGCGGCGGTCCGATATCGTGGCGCAGTTCCTGATCGAGGCGATCCTCGTCTGTCTGGTCGGCGGCGCGCTTGGCATCGCGGCGGCGCTTGGCGGCGGCTGGCTGGCGCAAACGCTGTCCGACAGCGTGCGGATCAGCTTTTCGGCGCTGTCCATCGTCGCGGCCTTCCTGTCATCGACCGCGATCGGCATCGCCTTCGGCTT
This sequence comes from Erythrobacter sp., assembly GCA_002695185.1. The sequence continues at coordinate 14,027 of NZOF01000187.1, read as the reverse complement.
CCTGCCGGCGCGATCCGCCGCCCAGCTTGACCCGGTCGTCGCGCTCAGCCGCGAATAAAGAAGCCGCGCGTCGCCCGACCGATACCGGGCGATCATCTGCGAAAGGCCCATGGACGAGGCGGCGACATGACCGCCGGATATACCGGCCTTCCGCTCGGCAGAGCCTTTCGCCGGCGGCAGGTTGAAACTGACCCCGGAAAGATCCCGCATCGCCCGGATGGCCGGTCATTGCCTCTGTCGCGGCAGGGCTGGTCCGGCTCTTTCGCCCGGCACCGTTTCCATGCGAAGGACGGGGTGAACCGGGCCATATGGGGGCGGCGATGACCACAAACCTATCCGTGCGCATGGCCCGAGCGGGTCTGGTCGGGACCGCGCGGGCGCTTCTCAGCCTGCGCGCCATCGACCTGCCGCCCGCCACGGATGCGCCGCGCATCCTTGTCGCCAACCATGTCAGTCACGCCGATTTCATCGCCCTGTGGTCGGTTCTGCCGCATGATCGCCGCCTGCGCACCCGCCCTGTCGCGGGGGCTGGGCAGCACCGGCGATGAGGATTGAAGCCCCTCAGAGCGAGTACTCGTCGCCGGTGCTGCCCAGCCCCAGCACGCGGCGCGCCTTGTGCGGCTCGTCGGCCGCCTCGTAGCCTTGGGCGATCTGCGCGCGCGTGAGACCCAGCTTTCCGGCATGTTCCGGACGCTCGGCAATCGCCATCACCGAGGCCGCCAGCTCGCGCTGGTGCAGGCGGTTGGGCGTGATGGCTGCGAGATCCCGGTAATCGCCGCCGGCCATCCGCTCCAGGCCCTTGGCTCCGAACTCGGCCCGAAGCGCCGCCGCGTATTCCCGCTCGCTCTCGCGATTGGCGAACTCCGGTGCCGCGGAGGGATACTCGCGCTCGGTCAGACGCTGCATGAAGAATGCCAGATACGCGCTGTCAGGCGTCATGATATTGGCCCGCATCTCCCTGCGCGCGCCCTGCACCGTCTCGAACATCTGCTCGGCCGAGATCTTCGGGCCGCGCACCGGATCAACGGCCGCGGACAGAACCCCGAGCTTCTGCGCGTCGGTCAGAAGGTCGTTCTCGAACACCCCCTTGGCGAACTGCCGCTCGATCCCCGCATTTTCCGACAGCGCGCCGAACCTTCGCCAGAAGCCCGCCACCGCCCCCGGTCTCGCCGCGTAGCTGTAATCCTCGTTCGCCCGCACGATGGCGCCGAGCGCGGCCTTGAGGGCGCCGAGCCGCTCCCCGGTCAGGTCATCCCCTTCGAAAGCCCGGATATCCCCTTTGCTCTCGGCACCGGCCGAGAACATCTCGACGGCTGTCGATAGGGTTTTCCGGTCGATCCTTCGCCCCTCGGGCACATAATCCTCGGCCCGTCGCGCCAGCAGATCGCAGTCGATATGCAGGCTGTTCGCGATCGGGCCGGGCAGTTCGATCCCCTCGATCTCGATGACAAGACCGTAATCCCGTTTCAGATCGCTCAGCACGCCGTCGATGGCCGCGTAGTGCTTGCCCTGCATTTCGAGCGGCAGCGTGAGAACCGTATCGCGGACCTCCTCTGCCCATCCCTTGACCGCCGCCACGAAATCCTCCGGCGTATCGACAGCCTCAAGCACCCTGTCGATCTCCTCTCGCGACACCGGGCTCCGCGTGGCGAGGCCCTGGATCATCCGCTCCGCGACCTCCGCCACCCGCGCATGGCCCACCAGCTTCGCCGCCTTCGCGACCTCGCCCCATTCGTCCGCCTCCTCGAGCAACATGCCAAGCACCCGATCCGTCAGCGCCCGGTGGCCGGGCGCGATGCCCTGCCGCCACTGCGCCGAGGATGGCGAATACTGCAGATCGCCACGTTCGTAGCGCGTGGTCGCTTCCAGCTGGACGCCGTATTCCTGCGCCACCGAGACCATCAGGTTCCGGAAGCCCTGATAGGTGAACGGTGCATCCAGCCTGTTCGACAGATAGAACCAGCTGCCGTTCTCGACCCCGCGATTGTTGACCAGCACGTGCACATGAGGGTGCGTCCGGTCGGTGTGCAGCGCCGCGATGTATTCCCAACGATCCTCGACGAATTCCTTCTCGCCGCCGAACGCACGCTCGCACATCTCCTCGGCAATCGCCGCCGCATCGCGCGGTGCTGTATCGGGCGGAAACGAGATCAGCAGATGCGAGGTATGGCCGTTCTTCGGCGTGCCGCGCCAGCCCGGCTCCCATCTGTCCGCAACTGCCGACAGGGCGCTCTCCGGCTGGCGCGTCTCGTCGGTCAGGGCCTCGCTGTAGCCGAACGTGTATTGCGCCTTGCCGTTGATGTAATCCATCTGCCGGCGCAACTCCTGGCGCGTATGCGTCCCGCCGCTGGCGATCTTCTTGAACACCGCCGCCCGCGAGCCCTCCGCGAAGTTCCACTTGTTCAGCAGGCTGCCCGACAGCCCTGCCCCGCGCCGGCCGCCGGATCGGCCGTCGCCCCGCACCCGCCGGCGATGGGGGCGGATCTTCAGGACCTCGTCGTCATCGGCCCGGAAACTCATGCGCCCTGCCCTTCCCCGCCGGTCCCGGCCCCGTCACGGGCCACGCGCCACAGCCGCTCGTTCGAGCGTCGCGCCTCGGCCACCACCTCGTTGAGCACCGGCAGAACCTGCCGGAGCTGCGATTTCAGCCGCGCCAGCTCCTCGCCCGCCTCCCGCAGCGGCGGCGCCTGGCCCCGGTTCACCGCCCGCGCGATCTGGTTCACATTCACCCCGATCGCCGACAGCTCGTCATAGAGCGCCTTCACCTCGCCCACGAACGCGAAGTTCCGATCCAGAAGCCCGACCGAATTGCGCACCAACGTCCGCAGCGCGTCCGACCGGTCCTTGAACCCGGCACGGGCCAGCGCATCGTCAAAGGCCTGCTTTTCGGCTGCGGAAACGCGGAAGGAGACCAGTTCCGATGGGGCATGATCGGCCCTCCTGCGCCCCGGCAGCGCCGCGCGAATCCGGTAGATCGTGTTCCGGGCAACGCCGAATTCCATGGCGATCGCGGCCACCGGCACGCCTTCGTTCAGCCGCGCGACGATCCGTTCACGCGCTGCCGTGGTCAGATGCGCGGCCTGCCCGCCCTTGGACAGATCAGTTCTAGTTGAATTCTGTCTTACAGACTGCACTTCCTGCCAACCACAGAGCTTCAATCTCACTCTCCATAGCACATGTCGCGCGACGGCCGTAGGGTTTTGTCCGTTTTGTCTGGTGCGCGGTGGAACGGTCGCGGTTTATTGTCTGCGTCAGGGTCAATGGCCGAAGGACGGGCGGCGATCCGTCAGGCGCAGAGCAGGTAAAAGAAAGCGGCGCGCGGGATCGGGGATCCCGCGCAGGTTCACCGGCTTAAGGGGCTGTAGGGGCGTTGCCCCTCGCAGCGGCAAGGACAATCGACAGAACCGGGTCCTCGCCGCGTTCCGCGGCTGCGGGCCGCACCACTTCCGTCGATTGTCCTTGCCTCAGCTACCCCCACTCTCGGCGAGGCCAGGCCCCGAAACCCAAAGGTTTCGGGGTTGTCCCGATTCAGGGGCGCGCCACGGCGGAGGACGGGAAGATGGCGGACAAGAGCGGCGGGACGGATGAACGCATGAGCACGGGGCAACGGCTGTCGCGGGCCAGAGACCTGGTCAACGCCATCCACGCTTGCGACCTCGATGACGCCGAACGGATCATGTCGGTCATCCTCGAGGAATGGCGGACAGGGGCACCCGGGATATCCTTCCTCGACGCCACCAGCGATGCCGCGTTCTGGGCCCGGACGGCAAGCTTCGACAACGTCCGGGCCGTCTTTCTTGCCGCCGGGCGAAAGCTGGCACGTTACCGCCTCGGACCGCGCGGCAGGATCCGGATGGTCCGGCGACTGCTGGAGGACCTGGACGGCGACGAGCGGAGGCGCATTCTACACCAACTCGCCGAGGTGGAGGAGCGATCGTGACGATCCGATAACGGCAAGGGAGCGGGCGACCGCGTCGCGCCCACGGTCCCGGGCTATAAGCGCTGCATAGGGCCGCCAGCCAAGTGATGCGCTACGGCTGATCATCGGTTGCGGCAATCGAGCTCGCCGCGAAACTTCAGGAAGACCTCGTCCGGATGCCTGCGCCATGTAAGCGATGGAGTTTTCTAGTCGCTTTTGTCGCGTCAAGTTCTGCGCGCCTGCCGGATGCATGGTTGTCTCCGCGGTCAACAGGAGGCCGCATCATAGAGCTTCGCGGGATTGGCCTTCAATGTAGACGACGCACTCGATCTGCCCTCGTCGCGCTCGGTACTGAACACCGAACGCGACCCCGGCGTGACCAATGTGCGCAACCCTTCACTCCCTCTCCATTCTTGAATGTCGGGAAATTTGACGCTATATCTTGACAGAATGACCGATGGGAGCCGAGCCATGCACATCCTGAACTTCGCTGAAGGGGGGCAATTCGAACCNCGAAAGATCGCCGCTGCACTCCGCACCTCAGCCGAAGAGGTCGCCATGACCGTGGGGCTTGGCAAGGACGCCCTTCAGCGCCGCACCCGCATCAGTTCGGACAAGACTCAACGCCGCCTGCGCGAACTGATCGAAGTCCTCAACAAGGTCGAACCCCGCTTCGGCTCCGAGCTGATGGCTTATGCCTGGTTTCGATCGGAGCCCTTGCCCGGCTTTGACGGGCGTACTGCAATGCAACTCGTCCAGGAAGGCAAAGCGCAGCAGGTTCTGGAATACATCGACGCAGTCGATGCGGGCGTCTTTGCCTGATGCCCCTGAACGAGGGACGCTATGCGGGGCAACTCTACCGCGCTCTGAACCCGGTCTATGCCCGCACGCCCCTCTCCGGACGCGGTGCCGAACTCTATGGCGGACGCTTCAACGCCAAGGGGACGCCAGCGCTTTACACCGCGCTCGATCCGGCAACAGCGTTACGGGAGGCCAATCAAATCGGAACCCTGCAGCCGACGATCCTTGTGTCCTATCGTGCGAATCTTGGTCCGATCTTTGACACGCGCGATCCGCAGGCGCTGGAACACCGAGAGATGCCGGCCGAGACACTCGCCGATCCCGGCTGGCGCGCCGCGATGCTCGAAGGGCGCCCTGTGCCGACGCAGGAATTCGCTCAGACGCTCATCTCCGACGGCTTCGCGGGTCTGCTCATCCGCAGCTATGCCAAGGGAGCATTCGAGACCAACCTGAATATCGTCCTTTGGCAATGGACTGGTGAAGGCTGCACCCTTGACGTGATCGATGATGAGGATCGTCTGAAGCGACTGTGATTGCCGCGGACACAGTGGACCCGGCGGCTGCCCGCCGGGCCCAAGCGAGGAACTATGGCCGATTTTAGGTGACGCGACTTGATCAGACGACGCGGTCCTGGTTGACGTTTGCACAGCGGGACCGTCGCCCCCGAACTCATGTGGTTGAGTTCTATTCCCCACTGCAGCGCAATGGGTCGCCTCGCCCTCTTCTCGGGCCACAGCTTGCGCGCCGGCTTCGCCAGCTCTGCCGAGGTCGACGAGCGTTACGTCCAGAAGCAACTCGGGCACGCATCGGCCGAGATGACCCGCCGATATCAGCGCTGCCGGGAGCGCTTCCGGGTCAACCTGACCAAGGCCGCGGGACTCTAGCCGCCCCATTAGGCCGCCTGCCCGCTGAGTCTGCCATAGAAGCTGCGCTCAAGATGCAACTCCCCTGCCCCGGCCTTTTCGACCATGCCGCGAAGATAGCCGCCCGGAGACGCCACTTCGCCATTGGCATGCTTGTCGAAGGTCAGAACCAGCGCCGCCGTGGCGATCTGAGGCCCGAGACGGTCCTGCGCGAGGTTCCAGGCGTGCTCGGAGACGCCGATCATCGGCCGCAACTGCCCCACAACCCGGTGCAGATCGCCCCAATCCCTCAGGTATCCACCCATATTGCGCGCCCAGGAAGCGAATTCCGGACAGGCCTGCATCACCGTCGGCAGATCCAGTGCCGCCCCACGTTTTTTGCGGGCTTCCGCAACCCAGTCTTCCAGATCCTTATCCACCCGTTCTTCCGGTGCGGCATTCGGCACAACACCTGCCGCTTCCTCTTTTTCAGAGGAATTACAGATTACAGGATCAAGTTTGGTTGTAGTTAGTATATGAGGTTCAGAAATGATCTCCCTGGGGTTCATTTCTTGAGTCTTCTCCGATACTTGTTCGGTGGTTACAGCTGTATTGTCCACAACCTCACCCGCTCGAACTGCCTTGAGATAGGCCGCCTCGACACGCTCCTGAAGATCCTGAAACCACCCCATGAGCCGCTCAAGCGTCTCTGACGCCGTATGACGGCGTGGAAGCCGCGCCAGGAGCACTTCGAACATACCCGTGAGCTGCGCCCAGGGGCCCTTCAGGGCGCAGCTCACGGCTGCCTCGATTCGCGCCCGGATCATGCGCCGCGATACGGTGATCTGGCGCTTCAGGCGTTGGCAGAGCGCGCGTTCGGCCTGGAGTTCGATGTGGAGCTGCTCGAACTCATCTGCGCGGGCCGAGAGTGGCGACAGATCGAAGCCATAGGCCTCCGTGATGACGCCCTCCTCGTTTCTTCGACCCCACCGCTTGCCATTGGGGCTGTCCTTGAAGGATATTACCCCGGTCTCGGCAAGACGCCGGGCGTGTCGCTTAAGCGCCGAAAGCGAAAAACCCGTCTGCTCCATCAGATAGGCGTTCGATGCCCAGACGATCGGCCGCCTGCCTTCCTCCCAGTCCTGGGCCTGTGTGAAGGCCCCGAGCGTGTCGAGGAGCAGGAGGTCGCCGGCCTTCAGGCCGATATATGCCGCTACGCGCTTGAGCGCGACAAATGCTGTTGATTTCGGTACAGCTACCCGTTCACCGGCTTGGGCGAACTGCTCCGCTACGCCAAGACCCGGTGTCGGCTTGCGCCAACCTGTATTGTTCATGCCTGTATCTCACCTCCGGTTTTGTGGAGGCAAAAGAAAGCCCTTCGCTCGGGAGCGTTCATCGTTGACAGTTATTCGAGAGAGACTTATCTTTAAGGCGACCAAACCAATAAGATCAGCTCTCGGGCCTTCAGCTTGGGGGCTTTTCTTTTGCCTTTAGATCACATTTTCCTTCTTGCTCGTTGCCTCAATGTATGGAGATGCACCGGTGTTCAGGCTCTAGCCTGGCGGTGGAACCTCCTTATTCTTTCCCAAGAAGTCGGCGATCAGATCACTCAATTCCTCGAGTTTCTCTTGGCTCAGCGGCACGTTTGCAGCTTTGATCGAGAGGTTGCCGTTCGCTGATGTGAGCGAGAGATTACGACTCCCGACCTTGCGCTTGGCGGTGAGCTTCTGAGCGTGCTTCCTGATTTGCCTCTTCGGCTTGCCTTCAAGGGTAGCCAGCGCTTTTTGCAGATCCTGAAAGCTCATATCGTAAGCGTTCTTGAACGCATTCAAGATCTGGTCCCGAGCGGCGAAAACTGCGCGCGCGCGCGACACAACACTCTCGTGAACACCGATACGGGACGCGAACGCTACCGCCGTGGTTTTCTCGCCCGAAGCACGAAGCGTCTCGTACATCTCTCCAATGGCAAGCAGGCGCTCGAAAGCGCTGAGGTTCTCCCTTTCCTCGTTTTCCCGGAAACGAAGGAACAGCATCTCGAACTGCGCGTTCTCCGCACCACGCTTGTCTGGGGGCGCTAAGATTGCTCGAAGCTTAAGCCCCAAAGTCTTGGCTGCAGCATGACGACGTCTGCCGGTCAGCATGATAAAGCGAGCATCTGCGACGTCAGTCGGGTTTAACGGGTCGGGCTTCCAACTCGGGTCCTCTGGCCAGACCAGGATCGGGGTGTCCTGGCCGTTCATCTCGATGCTCTTCAGAAGCGTTTCGAAGGCCTCTTGTGCAATCCAATCATCACGACGATCCGAACCAAGCGGATCTTCCACCTGATCCGGTGAAATCTGAAGTTCGTGACGGCCGTTCAGAACATCATCGACGAGCTGCGCACGTCCCTGCTCCACAGCTGCCTGCGATTGGGCAAGTGCGCCGGCCTTCCATGCACTACCCGCTCCCTTGAAAGCGGCCGCTGTAGAAGACGGTGCAGTGTCTACCTTTGCCCCGTCGTCATTGCCATTCGGCTCAGCCGGTTGGTTCAAAGCTTTCGAAACCAGCGATCTCGGGATGGTTCGCTTCATGCTGCGGTCTCCCCGTCATCGTCATCATAGAACGCATCCATCCAGGCATTCGCATAACCGCGTTCGAAGCCTGGCCACAGACGACTGACGATCGCATCGTTCACCGCGTCAGCGTTCTCGATAAACCTGTTGATACCTTTTCGTTTGCCCGGCGTGTCAGGTTCATATTCGTAGACCGACTGATAAACGTCTGAAGCATTCGAAATCGCGTCGGACCGAAGATAGAAGACTGGCAAGATCTCCGTGGGGCAGTGCTCGAGAAGATTACCGATGTGGTTGAGATCCTGACCGTTGGAACGCTGCACAATGGTTGGCAAAAGCATATTGGCACCCGAGCCAATATCGATACGCTCATGAGCTAAAATGTGCTGCAGCATGCCGAGCAGGCCGGTGACAAAGGTCGACAGGGTTGCGATATCGAACCCCTTCATGGTCTGCGGAATGACGAGGGATGAAGAGGCTATCACATTGTTGAGTTGGAAAAGCGTCAGCGCCGGTTGATAGTCAATGATGATGCAATCAAGCGTTTCGTTCAGCGCCTGCTCGAGACGGACGGGATCGACCTTTCCATTCGCGACAAGTTCGTTGGGAGCGGTTGCCGGAGGATGCGCCTCTTTCCAGCGATCAATCGCGTCGCGAAGATAGCGATAGAAACTCTTCCCCGCAGGCGCTTCGCGAACCAAGCGGGCGATCTGAATTTCGCCCTCAGAGGTCTCTCCGTGCGCTGGCACCAATCGAAGCCCCGGCCAAGACGTCTTCAAAAAAAAGCTATCGAGCGTCTCCGCAGAGTGATCCGTATACGGTGCCTCCTCAGACTGGAAGAGGCCCGCGAAGTCGACCATCGATGGCGTTTCTTCAGTAGGCATTTGGGACAAACCCTCACCGCCTACAAAGTACAGTGTGATTGTGCTTTGCGGGTCCGCATCCATCACGCCAACGCGCATGCCGTAGTGAAGGCTCAGGTACTGTGCAAAATGTGCAGCGCTGAGGCTCTTGGCCGTGCCGCCTTTTTGACTGGCAAATGAAATAACAGGAAGTGGATCGCCGGGCTTGCGCCACGCAAGATAGTCAAAAGGACGCTTTGCAGACGCTGCCATCAAAGCGCGCATATGCATCAGTTCATGAAGGTTGAAGACACGTTCGCGACCAACGTACTCACCCTTTGGAAAGTCGTCGTTGCCATTCGCAAACTTGGTCAAGTATTGGATGCTGACGTTAAGGAAGCGAGCGCACTGTCGCATGGACCATGTGCGCTTGATACGATGGCGCAGCGTCAACTCTTTGTTGACGGCGACCATTGTGCGCTCCAGACCCCGTGACAGGTCGGTCAAAAACTGTTCTAGACTTCCGCTCATATCGCTGCCCCGACTTCGGTTGATTCCGAGTTCGACTCATTTCAATTGCCATAGTAGCACTATTATTGGTGCAATTGGAAGATACCACGCGCCTACCTGAATTCAGAAGCATGATTAGAGGCAAAAGGGTGCAAAACCATCTAATCTTGAACGCATTCAAGATCGCCTTGCGGGTGCTGGGCCCGAACGATGTTGGCCCCAATTCTTCACATCAGGCGGCGTCTTTGGTACACCAATGGATGACGACCTGCAGGGACAGATCGTCCTGATTGGCGGCCTTGCCGAGGTTGGCGTTGAAACCGTGATGGCGGATGGTCAGCGTGTAGTAGTCGGCGCCGGTCTCCTTGTTCTGCTTCTTCCAGATGCGGCCGCATCCGACCAGCTTGCCACGCGCGGAGCGGCCGAGGACACCGTGGGTGGGAGCCATCGGGTTCGAGCCCGCGACGGGTTCGACCGAGATGTCGCGGTCGAAGGTCAGGTTCGAAATGGAGCCGACACCCTTGGTGGCTTCGATGTATGCGCTGCAGAATTTGATGCAGTTCGTGGTCATTGCTCTTCTCCTTGTTTGCGGCGCAATGATGGTCACCTTGCAGCTGGGCAAGGCCCGGCCACACCGAAGGCGAATCGCGGCGGAGAGACGCGAGGAACGAGATCAATGATGTCGATTGCCCACCCCGACGATTGTAACCGGAACGGCCGACATGAAGTGTTGCCACAACCATCCGGCTCCTGGTTGGGCTGCCTCCGGAGGAGACTGCCCGGCCGGCAGGACGTCGCAGGGACCGGCGGCGTTTCAGCTGGGGGAGGGCGGCTGCGTGCAGCCGATCGAGTAGGGCACGGTCCTGTCCAAAGGGCAGCAAGGCCCACCAACCCAGTCCGCTCAGTCCGCCATCTTGGGGGCTAGGCCTTCAGCTCGCGAGCGACCAGAACTGAACCATCTCAGCACCAGTCTCGCGACCCCGCAATCTCTCAAATAACAGGCATGATCCCGGGCGGAATCTTCATACACTTTCAATTCAGAGCGTGATAAGTTGGCCTCATGGACAAGAACACCGCACTCAAAAGATCAGCGACCACGGGACGCTTCACCATCAAGCCATTGGGCAAGGGCAAGGCAACGAAGTTTGCCAACGTTGAGGGTGTTGCGACCAGTTCAAAATCGGCCATGACACTCAAGACCTATTCTGATCGCGGGCTCAAAGGCGACGCACTTCGTTTGGCGATTACCGGCTCCTTTACGATGAAAAAAGGAAAATGAGCCGGTACGACATCTCGGAAGATCCCCTCTGTTATCCCGGCACTGGCATTCTACGAAACAAGGCAGACCTGAGAGATCAAGATGAACTTGATCAATTCGAGCAACTCATGTTTCTGACTAGGTCGGAAGAGCCTTTGCCCGACGGCGCGCTCGACTACGCCCACTACCGGGCAATTCACCACCATTTCTTCCAAGACGTCTACAGCTGGGCCGGACAGCCCCGACGAATTCGCACTGCCAAGGGCGGAAATTGGTTTTGCTATCCAGAGTACATCGACACCGAGATGAAACGGATTTTCCGCGAACTCAGCGAAGAGAACTACCTAGCGGATACGACCAGCTTGCAGGACTTTGCCCTACGTGCGGCCCACTACGTCGCCGATATTAACGCCGTCCATCCGTTCAGAGAGGGGAATGGACGTTGCCAACTTACTTTACTCGATATCCTCATTCAGGTCGCGGGGCTTGAGATGATCGAGGATAATATTGATGAAGACGATTTCATGCATGCAATGATTGCGAGCTTTTTGGGGGACGAAGGCCCACTTGTGGACGCAATCATCAAGATGGTAAACTAACAGCAGCTAGCGCTGGCAACAAAGGCACAGCGCATACTTAAACAACCTCTGTATGCATCAAATCGCGATCTCGGGCACTCCGGCTGCAGCGAGGAGTTGGTAGAGCTCAGCGGTGTTGTTTCGTTGAGGCTGCGGTGGAGGCTGAGTTGCATGGCAGCCTGCAGGGGGGCGCCGTCGAAGGCCGCTTGCGTCAGGAAGCCGGCGCGCAGCCCGTGGGCGCTGGCGAAGCCGGGCGGATAGCCGGCCAGTTCAAGCCGGTGGCGCAGCAGGATCGCCAGACCGTCGGGACTGAGGCGGCGGGGCAGGGGGCGGTCGGCCTGGCTGACCGGGCGAAACAGCGGGCCCTTGCCGATCTTCGCCGCCGCGATCCAGGCCATCACCGCCCGCGCGGCGCGCCCCTTCAGCGGAAGCCGCGGCGCGGCCTCGGGGCCGGTGGTCTTGGTCTGCAGCAGCCGGATCCTGAGCAGCCCCGTCTCGGAGAAGTCGCCATCGTCGATATCGTCGCGGTTCAGCGCCACGATCTCGGACCGCCTGCGCCCGCCCGAGGCCCAGCCCAGCATCAGCGCCGCCCCGTCGCGCAGGCCGCGATTGCTGTGATCGCAGGTCGCCAGCATCGCCTCCAGCACCTCGCGGGTGATCGGGTTTTCCGACTTGCGCGCCCGCGGCCGGGCGGCGGCGCGCCGGGCGCGGCCGCGGGCCTGGCGCAGAAGCGGCGCGTCGAAGGGGCTGGCGATGTTCTTCATGCGGTGAAAGGCGCGCCAGCTGGCGATGCGGCGGTCGAGCGTCGAAGGGGCAGGGCAGGCGAGGCTGCGCCGGAGGCCGGCGGCGATCAGCGCCTCGGCCGCGTCGCGGGCGGGACCGGCGCCGTCGGTCAGATCGGCGGCATGATCCAGCACGAAACGCAGCGCGACGGTTTCCTGCTCGGGCCAGTCCAGCGCGGCGCCATAGGCGGCGTCCTTCCAGGCGGTGATATAGGCCAGATCGCGCTCCCAGGCGCGCAGGGTGTTTTCGGGAGTGCCGCGCCGGTAGAGCGCGGCCAGCGCCTCCTCCTCGGCGGACGACAGATGGCTGGGGGCGATCTGCAGGCTCATGGGCGCCATTCTGGCGGGGTTTCGGGGCTGCCGTCAACAGACATGATAAGGGGGCCTTATCGCGGGTTATTAGTGCGCCGTACATTTGCAGCAGTAGACCGCAATTCAATCGCTTTTTGCGGACAAAGAGGGTACAGGCCAAGAAACACTGACTATTCTTTGATGGAGTCAAAGCAACTTACCGGTCCACCCCGTCACTTCCAGCACTGCGTTAGCAGCGCCGGTGCGGGCCGGACGGGTGGCGCAGCCGCCTGCCCGGCCCGCGAAATTCATCCGGACCGCGCATGGCGGGCCGGGGCGGTTCAGCCGATCTCTTCCAGCAATCGCTCTCCTGTAAACGGGTCCATTTTATAAACCAGAACAGCGATGCCGAACCGCTCGCTGCGTCGGCGGGCGCGGTGGCGGGCCTCGGCCAGCGTCTCGCAGCGGATGGGCAGATCATCGGGGTGGTCGCGCAATTCGTAGATCATGGCGGCCTCCCTAGATCTCGATGCCGGGTTTCAGGTTGCCGTCGCGGTCGAGCCAGCCGCGCGCCNGCGCGCAGTCCATGCAGATNCAGGTTCCGACCGGCGCGCCCGGCACGATCACGGGCCCAAGCATCACCATCGGGTTGACGCTGCCGCATTTGCGGCAGGTCAGGACGGGCAGGGGGGTCGGGCCGCTCATGCGGCGGCCCTTTCCTCGATCATCCCGGCGGGGGCCGACTGCATCAGCCAGTCGGCGGCCTTCTGGGCCTCGGTCGCGGCTTTGAAAATCATCCGCTTGTCGTCTTTCAGCGCGCGCAACCACGACGCGACATAAGCCGCCGATTGCCCGAAATCAGGCGTCAGGCCGAGTTGCGCGCAAACCATGACCTGCCCCAATTCGGCGCAAAGTTCCTCGAACGCATACGCCGCCCGGTCGCTGAACCGGGAAAAGCGGTCCAGCCGGTGTGCTGCGCCGCTGGCATGGCAATATTCATGGGCGAGGGTGGCATAATATCCGCCCGCATCGTGGAAGGTCGAAACCGGCGGCATATGTACGAAATCCCCGGCGATATCGTAATAGGCGCGCGGATCGTCGCTGGTGCGGCGTTCGATGCCTGTCGCGTCAAAGAACGCCTCAAGGGCCGGATCTGCCTCGGTGCCGAGGTCGCGGGGTTCCTCGATGGGTGCGCCATGATAGGCTTCGGGCAGGCCGTCGATCTGGTCACCGTTGAACACCCGGTAGGACTTGGCATAGCCAATGGTCTTTTCCTCCCCGGTATCGGGGTCTTCGCGATCCACGGTGCCATATTTGACGACGATTGCGGATTTCTCGCCCTTGCGGACCTGTCCGCCAGCCTCCTGCGCCTGCCGATAAGTGAACCAGTAGGGGCTGCGGAAACCCTTTTCGGCCGCCTCGCTCCACAGCATCAGAATGTTGATGCCCCTGTAAAACTCGCCGGTGCTGCGCCGGGGGAAGGGAATGCCGCCAGCATCGCCGGTCCAGGGCTTGCGCCATGCGGGCGTGCCCGCCTCGATGCTGGCAATGATCTGATCGGTGACATGCTGATAGATATCGAACTTCGCTGCCATGTCGGCCTCCTTTGCGACGGGCGGCGCTCGGGCTTGGTGCCTGCTTTCCGCCGATGG
>NZOF01000153.1 GCA_002695185.1 Erythrobacter sp. | reverse complement strand
ACCAAGACCTGGCCGCACTCCGACTATCCTCTGATCGAGGTCGGCAAGCTGGTGCTAAACGAAAACCCTGTCGACTGGGATACGCAGATCGAACAGCTGGCGTTCGAACCGAACAATATGGTTCCTGGTATCGGCCTTAGCCCCGACAAGATGCTGCTGGCGCGTGGCTTCTCCTATTCGGATGCCCACCGGGCGCGGCTGGGCGTCAATTACAAGCAGATCCCCGTCAATTCGGCCAAGAATGCAGAGGTCAATTCCTATTCGCGCGCAGGCGATATGCGCGTCACGAACTCTGTCGATCCTGTCTATGCACCCAACTCCTACGGCGGCCCTGCCGCCCAGCCGGAAGTGGGCGGCGAAGCCACGTGGTACGCCGATGGCGACATGGTGCGCGAAGCCTATACATTGCGCGAGGATGATGACGACGTCAGCCAGCCGCGCGCATTGATCAACGATGTCATGGACGACGCACAGCGCGATCGCTTTGTCTCGAACGTGGCGGGTCATCTGGCAGACGGCGTCAGCGAGAAGGTTCTGGTCCGCGCATTCGATTACTGGAAAGCGATCGATCAGAAAATCGGCGAGCGGATCGAAAAGATGTCTCGCGACAAGATCGGCGGAAAGTCTGAAGCGCCCGGAATGGCGAGCGCGCTTTCCATTGGCGGTGAAGGAAGCGCCATGAAGGAAGCTGCCGAATAAATCGTATCGGGCGCGGCTGGACTTAAATCCAGCCGCGCTCTTTCAATACCGATACATTCGCGCGGCTCACCGGCGCCTCGACGCCATTGTCCAGCAACAAGCGGACGTTGCGACCCTCTCGCTTGACGTCGATGACCGCTCCGCGGGCGACCCACCAGCTTCGGTGGACCTGCTCACCCTCCAGACCATCGAGCTCGGCCACGGCATCGCGCATGCGCATCAGGACGAGTTCGCTACCCAGGGCCGTATGCGCACGCACGTAGTGGTCCTCCATCTCCAGTGCGATCAACTGGCTGCCAAGTTCAGGCGAAAGGCGATCGGCAAACCGCGCATGTGCCGACTGCTCTTCAACAGGAAGTGCTGGTTCTTGTGTTGGGAGCTCGGGTGTTTGGGAAGGAACATCGGCCGCCTGCCCGGTCATGCGGGTTGCCGGGATGAGATTGAACATCAGCGTTATCACCGCGCCCACCAGAGCCACCAGGCCGTAATGGACGATCGCTGTCTCGAACGTCGGCATGCGCACTTCGCTTCCCCCCGCATCCACCACCCATACGAGTGCTGCCATCGGAATTGAGGCGATGAGCACGGCTGCTGCCCATAATGGCAAGGCAGGCAAAGCAAGCAGAGGCCCGAGGCGCAAGACGATCGCGCCCACCGGCTTGTAGAATACATAGCCCGCGACCGCCAGAACCACCCAGTAGAAGATGCGGCCAGGCACAGACATTCCGACAGTTCCCAAAGGAGCCAGCAGGCCGAGAACCACGCCGATGGCGATCAGTACCGAAAGATCGATCACGATCTGGCGCACCCGCATGGCGAGCGGTCCGGGAGCATTCGCTGTCATAGCGCGCGAAACTAGCGCCAGTTCACGCTTCGTAAAGTGGCATTCACCCGTAAATATGCGCAATTCACGTAGCGATCCGCCAGCCCGCGGAAGGGCGATTGCCCGCAGACGGGCGTGCTTCAGAACGGTTTCCACAACCCCGATGGAGACTGTTTATGACCGCCCTTGCCCTTCCCTTCCCCAAGAAATCCACGCCTTCCAAAGCCAGCTTCGATCTCGGTCCGGCAGCCCGCACGCTGGTCAGCATCGCCTGCTTTACGATGAGCTTCCTCGTCATCATCGCATTGGGCCGCGCCGCTTTTGGCATGGTCGACAATCTCCATCACTACGCGAAGCTGCCGATCATCATTCATGTCGCCACCGTGCTGCCTGCCATCCCCCTGGGCGGCTATCTGCTACTGGCGAAGAAGGGTACCCCGCAGCACAAGCAACTCGGCAAGATCTGGCTGGTCCTGATGCTGGTCACAGCGACGAGCGCCATCTTCATCCAGTCGACGGGCGGGTTCAGCTTTATCCATATCTTCGTGCCGGTGACCTTCCACGCGGCTTGGAAAACCGTCGCCACGGCGCGCAAGGGCGACATCGCCGGGCACAAGAAGCACCTCGTCTTCACCTATCTGACGGCGCTGATGATCCCGGGCATTTTCGCATTCGTCCTTCCGGGTCGCCTGATGAACGTGATGCTGCTTGGCTGACCCGAATTCTCAGTCAATGGCTACCACGCCCGACTTTGCGGAGCGTATCAGCGCTCCCGCCTGAGAACGATATAAAGCGCGCCTTCGCCGCCGTGCCGGATATGGGCGCGGCGGACTGCCGCAATGGCCGAGTGGTGGCTCGATGCGGCCAGCCAGTCGAGAACCTTGGCGCGAATTGCGCCCCGCTTGTGCCCTCTGTCGGCAGGATCGACCGGGCGCGGCTTGCCCGTCACTAACAGGATTGTCCGCGCGCCCATCGCACGGGCCTGCGAAACGCCGCTCATCAGACGGTTATAGGCCGCGTCGAGGCCGTGACCATGAAGGTCGAGAGTGAAGTCGGGCTGTATCGCACCGGACCGCATCCGTTTGTCCCACCCGGCATCGAGCGTGTTGCGCGTCGCATCGAGCTGCTTGGGTGCGGGCTTCGGAGCCGGCGCCGGGCGCACCGGCTTCGTAATCGCCTTGGGCGGTCGAGGTTTCGGCGGGGTAGGCGTGACCGGAGCGGCAGTGGGCTTTGGAGTTGCTGGATGCAGGGGATTCACCGTCGCGGCGACCTTTTCCCAAGCTTGCGCTTCTTCTGCTGTCAGGCCCCGCGGCGCGGTCATCGCCGGAGGCGCGCGAGCGTTCCCTTGGGTAGCAGGAGATACGCAGTCCCTCGGCCACTCATGCCGCCGGCAATCTCGCTAGCGTCGCCGCCATTGCCCCAGAAAGTGTCGAAGCGATTGGCGCCCTTGATCGCGCCGCCGGTATCCTGTGCGATCCATAGCCCGTCGGCGACATCGCGATCGAGGTCGAGCCAGACCGGCGCACCGTAGGGAATGAACTTGGGATCAACTGCCACGCTGTCGCCGCGCTTGACCGGTACTTCGAGCGAGCCGAGCGGGCCATCGGTGTCGAGCGGGCGGAAAAAGATCCAGCTCTTGTTGAGGTTCATGATCTCCGCGCCCTTCTCGGGATTGTCGCGGATGAACTGGACGATGCCCTGCATCGATGTGGCATAGGGCGTGCCGTCGCCGATCAGCCCCTCTTCACGCATGATACGGCCGATGCCGACATATTCACGGCCGTTCTGGCCGGCATAGCCGATCCGCATCATGCTGCCGTCGGTCATGCGCAACAGGCCGCTGCCCTGAATCTGGAGGAAGAAGAATTCGACCGGATCGGCTGCCCACGCAATAACCGGCACCTTCCCTTCCAGCGCCCCGTCGACGATCTGCGAGCGCTCGTAATAGCGCACGATCTTTCCGCTTTCGTCATACCTGCCCAAGGGCGCACGACCGGTCCGTTCGCTTTCCGCAATGTCATCGGGCCAGCCGCGGACGAGATCCTCCGGCATGGCATAGATGGGGACATCGTATCCCGGCGCGGGTGTGCGGCTGCCTAGAATTTCAGGTTCGAAATAGCCGGTGGCAAAAGCCTTGCCATCGCCGACGATGACCGTTTCGAACTGGCTGCGGAAAAAATCTGCTGCCTCTTCGGACCAATTCTCGGCCGCGGCGCACGGGGCCTGCCAGTCGAGGCGACTAGTCAGACCACTGACATCGTCACGAAACAGGATCTTGCTGCAGGACGCACGGAATGCCGAAAGCGCAGAGGCCGCATCGAAGCTCTGGAACGGCATGGTCTCGATTGCCGGTCCCGGAGAAAGGGGCGCGGCAAGCGCCGTGTCTGCCGGAATGGCGGGGGGCGGCTCCACAGCCCCCGTATCTAGCGGCGGGCGTCCACCGGGAACCGCGGCGCATCCCGCTAGGCTGAAGGCTGCAACCAGCCCGGCGAGCAAACGCATACTTCTCTCCGCAGTCGTATGACGGGCGTCAGCCCTGGTCGGTTTCGTCGAGCACCCAATTCGGATCGCGAGAATCGACATTGCGCGTGAAGGTCCAGATGTCGCGACTTTCCACTGCATCGTCGAGCGATCCGGCGATGACGTTGCCGTCCTTGTCGCGCGTAAGCGATGCAATGTCCGAAACGAACAGGACCGAAATGCGCGCTGTGCGGCGGTCCAGCTCTGCCGAATGGATGGTTGCATCCTCGATCCGGATCAGGCGATTCTCCAAGGTCTCGCCCGCTGCCGTGCGCGCGTCGATCGCACCGGAAAAACCTGCATAGACATCGTCGTCGGTCAATTCGCGCAGCGTTTCCTTGTCGCCCTTCCAGAAGGCTTCGAGGATCATGCCATAGGCCGCCTTCGCACCTTCGAGAAACGCCAGGAGGTCGAATTGCTGGTCGGCCCCGGCAATCGCACGAATTGCACTTTCATTGGCGGAAGACGCATTGTCGACGCCGCGAAGGGTCACCGGCTCCCTGACCGGCGCAGCACTGCGATCGCCAGCCGAGGGCGAGTTCTTTGCATCGGGTGCATCGAAGCGCCGATGTACCGGCTCTTCCTCATGTTCCGACCGCTGCCCCAGTACGGAATAGAGGCGCAGCCCGAGAAAGGCGGCAATGGCGGCGAGGATGACGATCTCGGTGATCACAAAAACAAGTCCAATCAGTATTCTTTCCTGCCTACGCCCGGTCAGGCCGGCAGTTCCGCTCTACCTGCCCTAGATAGGGGCGAATTACAAACAGGCAATGTACCGCCATTGCCCCGCCGGGCCGCTTTTGCGCCGGATCGCGCGCATAGCGCAGCCTCATTGCTCCCCGCCCGCTGCGGTGCTAGGCGCGCGCCGAACCGGTCGGAGGGCACATGTGCCGATCTGCCGACCCGATGATTCGATCTGCAGAAGAAGTGATACGCAAACATGGCCGAAGAAAACGACGTACTGACCGATCTCAACATGGATCCCGCAGCCGGCTCGAACGGTGCGGACAACCGTCCGACGGTTGGCTTGATCAACCAGTACATCAAGGATCTGTCGGTCGAGAACCCGAATGCTCCCGGCAGCTACCAGTGGCAGGAACAGCCCCGGGTTGACGTGCAGGTGAACATCGGCGCCGACCAGAAGAGCGACGAAGTTCACGAAGTCGAACTGAAGGTCACCGTCCGCGCGGATGGCGATCAGGGCAATTTCTACCTCGTCGAACTGGCCTATTGCGGCCTCGTCGGGATGCGCAATATCCCGGACGAACACGCTCATGCGTTTCTGTTTGCCGAAGCGCCGCGTCTGCTCTTCCCCTTCGCCCGCGCGATCATTTCCGATGCGGTACGCGATGCAGGGTTCCCACCGCTGCTGCTCGACCCGATGGATTTCGGTACGCTTTACCAGCAGCAGCTTCAGGCCCGTGCCGCACAGCAGGGCGGCGAAGACGCGCCTGCACCCGCCGGCAACGCCTGATCTGCCAGTACAAGGATCAGGCTAGGCCATGAGCCTGCTCAAACATGTCGGCACGATCGGCTCACTGACGATGGTGAGCCGCGTTGCCGGCATGGCGCGCGAGATGATCTTCAGCCGCGTACTGGGCGCCAATGGCGTGACCGATGCGTGGTTCCAGGCCTTCATCATCCCCAACGTCTTTCGCCGCCTGTTCGCGGAAGGCGCCTTTTCTGCCGCTTTCGTACCCATGTTCTCCAAGCGCCTGCACGGCGAGGGGGGCATAGAAGACGCGCGCAGTTTTTCCGACGATGTGCTGAGCATCTTCCTGCCAGTGCTGATCCTGCTGTGCGCGGTGATGATGCTGGCCATGCCATGGATTATCTGGGCACTCGGCGATCAGGCTCGCGATCCTGCGAATTTCGACATGGAAGTCGATTTTGCGCGCATCATGTTCCCCTACATTTTGCTGGTCAGCCTGGTGACCCTGTTCACCGGCATGCTCAATTCGGTGAGCCGCTTCGCGCCGGGTGCCAGCTTCCCGATTCTGCTGAATGTCACGCTGATCGCAGCCCTGCTGTTCGGCGATTACGCGATGAACGAATGGGGCTGGACCACAAGGCGGGTCGGATACAGCCAGGCCTGGGCAGTCACGATCGGCGGGGGGATCCAGCTCGGCTGGCTTTATTACTGGACGCGGGTAGAGGGCTTCCGCCCCAAGCTGCTGTGGCCGCGGATCACGCCCGAGGTGAAGCGCCTGTCGATCATCGCCCTGCCTGCGGCGATCGGGGGCGGCGCTTATCAAATCAACACGCTCGTCCAGCTTTTCTTTCTCAACCAACTCGACAGCGGTTCGATCAGCTACATGAACTATGCCGACCGGCTGAACCAGCTGCCGCTGGGCATCATCGGCATCGCCCTGTCGACCGCCATCCTGCCGACCCTTTCGAAATTCGTCGGCGCCAAGAACAGGGAGGGCACCGATCGGGTTCAGTCCGATGCGATCGAACTCTCCATGCTGCTGACCCTTCCCGCCGCGGTGGCGCTGGCGGTATGCGCAGTGCCGTTCACCACGATGCTGTTCCAGGGCGGCGCGTTCTCAGTCGAACAGGCACGGCTGACCGGCAATGTGCTGGCAGCCCTGGTCCTCGGCCTGCCCGCCTATGTGCTGGTGAAGGTGCTGGTGCCCAATTTCTACGCCCGGTCGGATACGCGCACGCCGGTCTATGCGGCCTTTATCTCGCTCGTCGTCTTCCTCGCGGTCTGTATCTGGAACAACGGGGTGAACCTTGGCGGCCGCAGCGAGTGGCTGGGTTACGCAATCGACCTTCCCCGCCTTCAATTCACGGGGCTGGGTTACGGCGTGGTCGGCATCGGTTTCGCCAGCGTGATCGGCGCATGGATCAATGTGGGCTATCTGTACTGGGTGCTGGTCAGGCGTGGATATTACACGATCCCGCTCGCGCTCGTCGGACGGCTTGCCCGGCAGCTGGTCGCCGCAGCCGCGATGGGCGCCGCCTTGTGGTTTGCCCGCGATTTGCTAACCGGCTGGTACTCTGCCGGATTGTTCGCACGTGCAGGCGCTCTTATCGTCCTCGTGCTGTGTTCGGCAGCGGTCTATTTCGGCGTGGCCTTCCTGGTCGGCGCCATCGACAGGCAGCGCATCGTTGCCTTCACCAAGAAGAAAGCTCCATAATTTCATGCGCGTAGTTTCCGGCATCCAGCCCACCGGCAATCTCCACCTCGGCAATTACCTCGGTGCGATCCGCAACTGGGTGCGGATGCAGGACGAGTTGGGGGATGGAGAGCAGTGCCTTTTCTTCCTGGCCGACCTCCACGCCATTTCCATGCCGCACGACCCGGCCGAATTGCACAAGGGCACGCTGGAAATGGCGGCAGCCCTCGTCGCTTGCGGGATCGACCCGGCGAAGAGTGTATTGTTCAACCAGGCACAGGTTCCGCAGCACGCCGAACTGCAATGGTTGCTCGGCGGCACGGCGCGGATGGGCTGGCTCAACCGCATGACCCAGTGGAAGGACAAGGCGGGCAAGAACCGCGAAGGCCAGTCGGTCGCGCTGTTCACCTATCCCGTGCTGCAGGCTGCCGACGTGCTGCTCTATCAGGCCACTCACGTGCCAGTGGGCGAAGACCAGAAGCAGCATCTCGAACTGGCGCGCGATATCGCGCAGAAGTTCAACAATGACTTCGCGTCGGAAGATGCCCCGGTGTTTACCCTTCCCGAACCCATCGTTCCGCCGCAGGCCGCGCGCATCATGTCCTTGCGTGACGGCATGGCCAAGATGAGCAAGTCCGATCCATCGGAAATGAGCCGGATCAATCTCGCCGACGATGCCGAAACGGTGATGAAGAAGGTTAAGAAAGCCAAGACCGATCCCGAACCACTGCCGAGCGAGGAAGCGGGGCTTGCCGGTCGCCCCGAGGCGCTGAACCTCGTGACGATCTACGCCGCGCTGACCGACGGCAGCGTCGCGAACGTGCTCAAGGATTTTGGCGGCAAAGGCTTCGGCACATTCAAGCCTGCGCTGGGCGAGGTCATGGTGGAAACCCTCCGCCCGATTTCCGAGCGCTTCAACGCATTGCTGGAAGACCGCGAGGCACTGGATGCCATCCTTGCCCGCGGAGCCGCGCAAGCGCGTGAAATCGCGGTCCCGACGCTTGAGAAGACTTATGAAGCGTTGGGTCTCGTACGGGGCTGACTTCCCCTTCCTGATGCCCGCAGGGCTGGTTCACGCGCTCGATACCGGGACTTCGGCCTAGGTGCTTTAGACCTTGACCACAGTTCCGCTTGCCGAAACCATCAGCATCGAGCCGGTGTCACCAATGACTTCGTAGTCCAGATCGACGCCTACGACTGCATTGCCGCCGCGGGTCGCAGCCTCTGCCTGCAGTTCCTCGATCGCCTGTTCCCGCGCATCGCGGAGAATGCGCTCGTAGCTGCCGGAGCGGCCGCCGACGATATCGCGGATGTTGGCGAATAGATCGCGAAACAGGTTTGCCCCCACGATCACTTCCCCAGTCACAATGCCGAGATAATCCTCGATCGGACGGCCTTCGATGGTGGGGGTGGTGGTGACGATGACTCCGCGAGCGTCTTTCCAGGGTCCGGGCATGGGATACTCCAATAGGCAGCTGTGTTATTCGTATACCACGCCCGGACGATCGATCAACCGTTGACGATCATTCCGCCATTGGGATGCAGAACCTGCCCCGACATGTAGGAGCTGTCTTCACAGGCAAGGAAGAGAAAGGCAGGCGCGACCTCGTTCGGCTCGCCGGGCCGCCCCATCGGCGTATCCTCACCGAAATCATCCACATTTTCCGGTGGCTGCCCGCCCATCGGGTTGAGCGGCGTCCAGATCGGGCCTGGCGCGACGGCGTTGACGCGGATGCCCTCGCTCACGAGACTTTCCGAAAGCGACCGGGTGAAGGCAGTGATCGCTCCCTTCGTCGCACTATAATCGAGCAAGATGCTGGCACCCTGATACATGGTCACGCTGGTGCAGTTCACGATCGTGGCGCCCTTCTTCAGGTGCGGGCGCGCAGCTTGCGTGAGATAAAACATGGAGAAAATGTTAGTCTGGAACGTCCGCTGCAGCTGCTCGACCGTGATATCGGTAATGTCTTCATCGGGGTGCTGTTCGCCAGCGATATTGGCGAGGACATCCAGCTTGCCCCATTTGTCGATCACACGGTCGACCAGCAATTTGCAGCTATCGGGACAGCCGAGATCGCTTTCGTGCAGCAGGGCTTCGCTGCCTTCCCGCTCGATCGCGTCCGCCGTGATCTTGGCGTCTTCGCTCTCTTCGAGATAGGCAATCGCAACCTTAGCGCCTTCGCGAGCATAAAGGACGGCGGTGGCGCGGCCGATGCCGCTGTCACCGCCCGTTACGATCGCCACCTTGCCCTTCAACCGACCCGAACCAGGATAGCGCGGCTCCCATTCGGGTTTGCGGTCCAAGTCGGTTTCCGAACCCGGCATCCGGGGTTCTTCGGAGGTTTCTTCGACAAAAGCGGTTTTGACAGTTTCCGTGGTCATGGGTGAAATCCTTTCACCCAATCAACCCAATGGCCGCGCGCGGCGTTCCGTCGTTCCGCCGCAGCTTCGGGTCAACCCATGCCCAGCGCGGCCTTGTAGGTATCCAGGATGGTTTCCTGTTCGCTGCGCTCGTCGGGCTTCATCTTACGCAGCTTGATGATCTGCCGCATGATCTTGGTGTCGTATCCGACAGCCTTCGCCTCGGCGTAGACGTCACGGATGTCGTCGGCGATGCCCTTCTTTTCTTCTTCGAGGCGTTCGATGCGCTCGATCAGCAGGCGCAGGCGGTCGTCGGTGGCTTCGGCCATTTTCAGGAATGCTCCAATGAAATGAGAATCGGTTGGCGGGTGCGATAGCTATCGACCCGCCTTGGGTGAAGGCGCTTGTTCCTACTCCACCCGATTTTTCGCGACGCTTTCCTTCATTCTCGCCAATTGTTCGTCGGTTGCAGGGGTCTGGCGCGTGGCCTTCCATTCATCCTGCGGCATGCCGTGGATTAGTTCGCGCGCATCTGCCTTGTCGCCATCGAAGCCTGCATCGATGATCCAGTCGGCGAGACAATTGCGGCAAAAACCCGAAAGCCCCATGAGATCGATATTCTGCGCGTCGTGCCGATGCTGGAGATGGCGCACCAGCCGCCGGAAGGCTGCTGCCGCTACGTCATCGGGAAGTTGGTCGAGTGGGTCTGTATTCGTATCCATCGAAAGCTTGTCCTTGAGTTGCCACACGGCTCTGCCATAGGCGTTATCCATGCAAAAGCTCGATCCGAGAGGCCGCAAGGTCAAGATTCTCGCCACCGTCGGCCCCGCCAGCCGGTCTCCCGAAATGCTTACCCGCCTGTTCAAGGCCGGGGTAGACGCCTTCCGCGTCAATATGAGCCATGGCGAACATGCCGATCACGAGCAAACGATTAAGGCGATCCGCCAGATGGAAAAGGATTTCCATCGTCCGATCGCGATCCTTGCCGATCTTCAGGGACCCAAGCTGCGCGTCGGCAAGTTCAAGGATGGCCAGGCCGTGATCCGGCATTCGGGTCATTTCACGCTCGACCGCAATCCCGAGCCGGGCGACGAGAACAGGGTGGAACTTCCACATCCAGAGCTTTTCGGCCTGCTCGAAAAGGGCCAGCGCCTGCTGATCAACGATGGCAAGATCCGTCTCAAGGTCATCCGCGCCGACGAGAACGAGATCCTGTGTTCCGCCGAAGTCGGCGGGGTCATTTCCGATCGCAAGGGCGTGAACGTGCCCGATGCCGAAGTGCCGATCCCCGCGCTGACCGACAAGGATCGCCGCGACCTTGCCTTTGCGATGAACCAGAATGTCGACTGGATCGGCCTCAGCTTCGTGCAGCGCCCCGAAGACCTTGCCGAAGCCCGCAAGCTGATGGGTGGCAAGGGTGCGCTATGCGCCAAGATCGAAAAGCCGATGGCGGTACGCCGGCTGGATGAAATCATCGAGATGTCGGACGGCATCATGGTGGCCCGCGGCGACCTTGGTGTCGAACTTGAACCGCAGGAAGTCCCGCCGCTCCAGAAGCAGATCGTTAACAAGGCCCGTACCGCCGGCAAACCGGTAATCGTGGCGACGCAAATGCTCGAAAGCATGATCGAGAGCCCCGCCCCGACCCGGGCCGAAGTCTCCGACGTGGCGAACGCAGTTTACGATGGCGCCGATGCCGTCATGCTGAGCGCGGAAACCGCAGCCGGTGACTGGCCGGAAGAAGCGGTGACCATCATGCACCGCATCGCCAAACAGGTGGAGCAAGACGAAGCCTATCTGGGCCGCGTCCGTTTCCTCGAGACACCACCCGATCGCACCACCGCCGATGCTCTGGCGCATGCCTGCATGACCGTGGCCGATACCGTGGCGATCGAGGCGATCACCGTTTTCACCGGCAGTGGGTCGACCGCCCGCCGCGTGGCGCGCGAGAGACCCAGCGTGCCCATGCTGGTGCTCACGCCGAGCATGACGACGGCGCGGCGCCTCGGGCTTCTTTGGGGAGCCCACGCAGTCGCCACCAAGGATATCGGCAGTTTCGAAGAGATGATCGCCAAGGGAAAACGCATGGCACTGCGTCACGGCCTTGGCAGTGCCGGATCGAAGCTGATCGCGCTGGCCGGTGTCCCGTTCGGCACTCCCGGGTCAACCAATTTGATGCATGTGGTCACCGTCGCTGGCGACGAATTGGAAAAACACGGAGAGTAATCAGGTCGGGGCGATATCTTCGTCCAGCTGGATTCCACACCCTTCCAGCGCCTGACCCACGGTGCGGTGGAAGCGGCAAACGCTGCTGTCGAGCCTCTCCAGACTTTCCGCCACCGGCTCGTGCACGGCGGCGAAGTGGAGAGCGATTCCCATCGATTTGAGCCGCGTCACCATCCGCCGCAGCATGGCCAGGCCGCTTGAATCGATGTCGTTCACGGCGCTCATATCGAGGACGAGGCCCGTCAGACCTTCATGTTCTGCGAGCCGGTTGAAAACCTCTTCCTCCACATAGGCGGCGTTTGCGAAATAGATCGATCGGTCGATGCGAACCACGAGATTGGGCAGCGTGGTCAGCTCGACCGCGTCGCGCTCGATCGAGCGGAAGCTTGTGCCACCGTCATCCGTGCCGATCCGCGTGACGCGAGGTACCGATGAGAACCAGAGGAAGTAGGCGAGCCCCAGAAGTGCCCCGATTGCCAGCCCGAGCCTTACGCCGAGCAGCAGCGTGGCCAGGAAGGAAGCCGCCACGATGGCGACCTCAACCCGATCATGGTCCCAAACAGCGCGAATTTCGCGAAGGTTGATCAGGCCGAAGACGGCACTGATCACCAGGGCAGCCAGCGCGGTTTTTGGCAGATAGGCGAGCAGCGGGGCAAGGAAGAACAGTACGGCCACGATGGCCAGAGATGCCACGACAGAGGCGAACGGCGTGCGCCCCCCACTGTCTCCTGCCAGGGCCGAGCGGCTCAGGCTCGCACCCACTGCATAACCGCCCGTAAGCGAAGCGGCGATATTTCCCGCCCCCAGCGCCACTGCCTCCCGGCTCGTATTGAGATTGCTGCGATCTTCTCCGGCAAGGGCTTTTGCCACGGCAGTCGCAGTCACGAAGATGATGATCGCCACGGCCAGCCCGCTGGGTAGCAAATTAAACCAGACGGATGGCTCGGCAAAGGAATCGAAGACGTGCGGCAACCCGCCGGATACCGACTCCACAGTCGGCACCTCTGCGGCACAGGTTGCAGCGATCCAGCCCGCCAGAACGATTACCAAAAGCGGCAGAGATTTCGCCAGCGCCAGTCGAAAGGGCGGCTTGACTCCGATCTTCCAGAGAATGGCGGGCGCATAGCGATGGGCCAACAGTAATGCGATGAGCGCACCTGCGCCGATAACTGCCGTGACAGGCTGAAGCTGCCCTATGCCGCCCCACAGCGCGGACAGTGCGGCGGGAAGATTTCCAGCGCGGGGTACGTCGATCCCGAGCAAAGTCGGCAACTGGCTAGCCGCGATCAGGAAGGCGGCCGCTGCAGTGAAGCCGAGAAGGACCGGCTCGCTGATGAAATTGACCAGCCTGCCGAGGCCGAACGCACCTAGAGCGACGAGAAGAATGCCCGCCTCGATCCCGATGATCGCCGCGCCTGCTTGCGCCTCCAGCGCCGTATTCCCGACAGCTTCGCTGATCACCAGCGACACGAGGGCTACCGGGCCCACCGAAACGAAGGGGCTCGTGCCGAAAAAGAAGTAAAGGATTGGCGGCGTCAGTGCAGCGAAGAGCCCCATCTGGGGAGGCAGGCCCGCCAGTTGCGCATAGGCCATGGCTTGGGGAACGAGCAGAATGGAGAGAACAAGTCCGGCGATGACATCCTTACCAGCGCTCTGCGCGGTAAACGCTTTTAGCCACCGGGTTGTGGGCACAAGTGCCTCGCCTGCCATGCGCCACAATGCCCCTTCTTGCTAAAAACCTCGCCTATGAACGCGGAGGAGATGCGGAGCGTTCCAGCCGTCTTCTGGCCTCCCCTTCTCCTATCAAGGGGAGAAGCTCTTTCATTTCGGGTCCGTGATCCTTGCCGGTAAGAGCCTGTCGAAGCGGCAGGAACAGGGCTTTCCCTTTGCGACCCGTTGTTTCTTTCAGTTGCGAAGTCAGGTCCTGCCAGGGCGTATCGGACCATGTGAGCGCCGCGGCGGCCTGATCCAGAAAAGCCCTATCCTCGGAACTGAAATCAGGTTCCTCGATCGGCCCGGTGACCAATTGCCACCAGTCGCGAGCTTCCTCCAGATGCGTGATATTGGGTCGCACGGCATGCCACCCCGCCTCGTCCATACCTTCGGGCAAGCGGTCCGCTACCTTGGCAAAATCCGCCTCGTGCAGGATCGCCGCATTGAGGCGATCGAGTTCGCTGTCGTCGAATCGCGCCGGCGCGCGGCCGAACGTGGACAGATCGAAACCCTCGACCAGCACTGCACGATCCGCGATCGCTTCGACCGGCCGCGACGTTCCGAGGCGGGCCAGCAAAGCGACAATCGCTTCCGGTTCGATATCGCGTTCGCGGAAGGCATCGCAGCCCAATGAGCCAAGTCGTTTCGAGAGCTTACCTTCGCGGCCCACCAGCAATGCCTCATGCGCGAAGCTGGGTATTTTGCTGTCCGGATATGCTGCAGCAATGAGTGCGGTAAACATTTGAATTTGAACCGCTGTGTTGGAAACGTGATCTTCGCCGCGAAGTACGTCGGTAACGCCCATATCGAGATCGTCGACCGCGCTCGGCAGCATATACAGCCAGCTACCATCAGCGCGCCGGATCACCGGGTCGGACAATTGAGCGGGATCGAATTTCTGACTTCCGCGAATGCCGTCTTCCCAGCGGATGGCTTCGTCGTGGTTCAGCTTGAACCGCCAATGCGGGACGATGCCTTCAGCCTCTTTCGCCGCCCGCTCCTCTTCGCTCAGCGAAAGTGCCGACCGGTCATAAACCGGTGGCAGACCGCGTCCCAGCCGTACCTTGCGTTTCAACTCCAGTTCCTGGGCCGTCTCGTAAGCCGGATAAACCCGGCCCGCCACCTTTAGCGCCTCGAATGCAGCTTCGTATTTGTCCAGCCGCAGGGACTGGCGCTCTTCGGCATCGGGTTCGATCCCCAGCCATGCAAGGTCCGCGCGGATTGCATCGACATATTCCTCGCGGCTGCGCTGCGCGTCCGTATCGTCGATCCGCAGGAGAAAACGGCCGCCCGCCTGCCGCGCCAGCAGCCAATTGTGGAGCGCAGTGCGGATATTCCCGACATGAAGGTTACCGGTAGGGGACGGCGCGAAACGCGTGATCGTAGTCATGGCCGCAGCCGATAGCGCAAGGTATCACATAAGGCGAGCGGTCCTGTATCCGCTCAACGGCGGAATTCAGGGTGCCCGCAGGGCTTCCTGCGTACGTTTACGGGCAGCTGCGAGGATCTTCTGCCGCTTGTTCCGGTAATCGAGAAACGCTGCTCCGAGGTAATCGGACAGGCGAGCTTCCACGCCCCCCGCTGGCGAGGCGGCGACCGCCAGACATTCGGCCGCCGAAGGTCTCGCGATAAGAAAGCCCTGCGCCTCATCCGCGCCGAGCTTGCGCAACATATCGAGCTGATCGGGTGATTCGATCCCTTCGGCGGTTACGGTGACCCCGAACGCATCGGCAAGGCGCGTGATGCTCGAGACGATCGCTTGGCTGCCGATGTCCTGCACGACGTCGGTCACAAAGCTGCGGTCGATCTTGATCCGATCGAATGGAAACCGGCGAAGGTAACTGAGCGAGGAGAAGCCGGTGCCGAAATCGTCAATCGCGATCTTCACGCCCAAGTCGCGCAGCGCCAAGAGAGTTGCCAAGCTTTTGCCGCCCTCGTCCATGAGGACATGCTCGGTAATTTCCAGCTCTACCCGTTCCGGCGCGATGTTGGTGCGGTCGATCGCTTGGGCGACAGTGCTTACCAGGCCCGGCGTTTTGACTTGAGTGGGAGACAGATTGATCGCGATTCGGAAGTCGCCCGGCATTCGAGCAGCATCGGAAAGAGCCTTGATGTATCACCCAATCCCCGAACGACAGGATCAGGCCCGTGGCCTCTGCGACCGGCAGAAAATCGCCTGGCGCGACGATTCCGCGCTCCGGGTGACGCCAGCGCAGCAGCGCTTCATATGCCGTGATTGCCCCGGTCTTGAGATCGGCCACTGGCTGATAATCCAGATACATCTGGCCGCGGTTCAATGCTTCGCCCAGATCCATTTCGATCTCTCGCCGCTCGCGGGCCGCCCGGTCGAAGCTCGGGTCGAAAAGTGCCAGATTGTCGCGACCTTTCTTCTTCGCCGCGTGCAGCGCCAGGTCCGCCCGTCGCATGAGTTCTTCGGCGTCGCAGTCCCCATCGAGAGATCGCGCAATTCCCACGCTGGCTGACAAGCGATAACGCTGGCCGTCGATGGTGAACGGGGCGCGCATCACGGAAAGGAAGCGATGCGCACGCTCCAGCAACAAGCCGTCGCCGCATCGGGTATCGATCAGGATAGCGAATTCATCCCCGCCTAGCCGCGCGACAACATCGTCCGCCCGAACCTCGTGCTCGAGCCGTGCCGCGACCTCTCGCAGCAGAGTATCACCGAGCATATGACCGCGTGCGTCGTTGATGGCTTTAAAATCGTCGAGATCGACATAGAAAAGTGCCGTATCGAATACGGTAGAGGCATCCTCCCTTTCCTTCTCGCGAAGCCGCTCGTTGAAAAGATGGCGATTGGCCAGACCTGTCAGGCTGTCATAATGAGCCATGAAGGCGACACGCTCTTCAACCTCCCGCGCGCCGGTTACGTCCCTCGCCACACCGGCCATACCGTTGCCACCTTCGCGCGCGCGAGCGGAAAGCCGCCAATAGCGAAGCTTTGTGTCGATGGTCAGGCTGACCAGCAGATCCCGGAAGGGTTCTCGTTTGGCGATACGTTCAGCAAGAATGTCTTTTCCGCTACCCGATTTGAACAGGTCGAGAAACGACAGCCCTTCCAGCTGGTCACGCTCGATCCCTATCAGTGCAGCAAAGCGCTCGCTTACATCGCGGAGATTGCCGTTCGGTCCAATCATCCAGAGGCTGTCGGAAGACTGCTCTTCGTAATCGTCGAGCAGGACCCGGACCATTGCCTCGCTTTGGCGCCTTCTGAATTCGCTGCGGACAGACTGGCGGAAACTGCGCTCCTGATTGAGCAGGGTAACAATCAGGACGATGCCGAAAGAAGCGAGCAGCGTCAGCGAAGGCCAGCCATCAAGACCCGCCACCGCAAGCGTCGTCAGGGCCAGTCCGACGGACATGCCGATGATGTGAAAGATTCCGACGCCAGGGCTGCTGCGATAGGCCATTAGGACGCTGCAGTAGATGGCCGTTCCAGCGATCCCGAGGAAAGTGATGTCGAGGGGATCGGAGATGGTGACCAGATAGGGAAACATGACCATCCAACACACGCTGGTGCCCCTTGGGCCGCGACAAGGAGCTTCCAACGCCGATGGAGCGCCTCCCATGGCGCGTTTTTCGGATCGAAATTACTGGCCAGAAATACCGAGAGCGCCAGCAGGATGACCAGCATCGCTGCGAGGATTGGCAGGACGGGTCCATGCGCCTCGTCATAGAAGACATAGGTGATTACGAAAATCGTCACCAGCGAGGGGACCAGCAGGATACCCAAGCCTCGTTTGAGGTCACCCAACCTGCGGCGCAAGGCGAACTGCCTGGCGGGTGTAGAAATACGATTCTCGCGCCCGTGCTTCAAAGCGACCCCCTGCTCAGGCTTATAGACCCCGATTAATAAGCGCGTGACGTTACGGAAATCTACTTATTTGTGAGCCGCGTGTCATAATGAGCGCCTGATGTCACAAAAAAGCCCCGCCGAATTACTCCGGCGGGGCTTTTTATTAGGTTACGGTAGTCCGGCTTATTCGCCGTCCTTCGCATCTTCGTTGAGGTATTCACCCGCATCGGCATCGGTGCCGTGGGTTTCGCCCTCCATACTCGCCAGCGGATCGTCTCCGATCGCCGCTTCGGCACCCTGAGCGAGTTCTGCCTCATGCTCTTCCTGAGCCGTGTTGGCAGCGATGATCGCTTCCTGGGCCTTCTTCCACTGTGCACGCAGCGCAGCGTCGCGGCTCGAGGCGGTCACACGCATCCGGTTCATGCCCGCGCCGGTACCGGCGGGGATGAGGCGGCCGACGATGACGTTTTCCTTGAGACCGACCAGCGTGTCCTTCTTACCCTCGACCGAAGCCTGGGTAAGCACGCGGGTGGTTTCCTGGAATGACGCAGCCGAGATGAACGAACGCGTCTGGAGCGAGGCCTTGGTGATGCCGAGAAGGATCGGGGTGCCCTTGGCAGGCTCCTTGTTCCGTCCGAGCTTCGCATTGGTCTCGTTGAGTTCTTCCAGATCGATCTGTTCGCCCGGCAGCAGCACGGTGTCGCCGCTATCGGTGATCTCGACCTTCTGCAGCATTTGGCGAACGATCACCTCGATGTGCTTGTCGTTGATCTTCACGCCCTGCAATCGGTAGACTTCCTGGATTTCGGTGCAAAGGTACTCGGCGAGTGCCTCTACCCCGAGAACTTCCAGGATGTCGTGCGGATTCGGAGAGCCCGAGATCAGCGTGTCACCCTTCTTGACGAAGTCGCCTTCCTGAACGTCGATGATCTTGGTCTTGGGGATCAGGTATTCTACCGGATCACCTTCCTCCGGAACGATCGCGATCTTGCGCTTCGCCTTGTATTCGCGAACGAATTCAATCTTACCCGAAATCTTGGCGATGATCGAATTGTCCTTCGGCACGCGGGCTTCGAACAGTTCGGCAACACGCGGCAGACCACCGGTGATGTCGCGGGTCTTGGCAGCTTCACGCGAAGCACGGGCAAGGATGTCACCTGCCTGCACTTCCTGTCCGTCGTCGACCGACAGCACCGTGCCCGGGGCGAGCATGTAACGCGCAGCTTCGCTGTCGTCGCCAGCATCGTTGAACAGCGTCAGACGCGGACGAAGATCGTCCTTCTTGCGGCCGGTGGCGCGCATTTCGGTGACGACGCGCTGGGCGATACCGGTGGCATCGTCGACGCGCTCTTCCATCGTCTGCGTGTCGACGAGATCTTGGAAGCGGACCACACCCGACTGTTCGGTGATGATCGGCAGTGAGAACGGATCCCATTCTGCCAGACGATCGCCTTCCTTCACCTTCGCGCCATCCTTGTGCATCAGCACGGTACCGTAAGGCACCTTGTGGATTTCGCGCTCACGACCTTCGGCATCGATCACCGCCAGTTCGCCGTTACGGGCGAGCGAAAGGATACGACCCTTCTTGTCGGTGATGGTGGGCATGTCGCGATATTCGACCTTGCCGTCCGACACGGCTTCGAGATGCGAAGTCTCGTTGAGCTGCGCGGCACCGCCGATGTGGAAGGTACGCATGGTCAGCTGCGTGCCGGGTTCACCGATCGACTGCGCGGCGATAACGCCAACAGCTTCACCGATGTTCACCGGCGTACCGCGAGCAAGGTCACGGCCGTAGCAGGTGGCGCAAACGCCCTGCTTGGCTTCGCAGACCAGCGGCGAACGAATCTTGGCAACCTGCGTTTCGGCTTCCTCGATGGCCTTTACCATCGGTTCGTCGATCAGCGTTCCGGCCTTGACGATCACTTCGCCGGTAGCGGCGTTGACGATGTCTTCGGCGGTGGTGCGGCCAAGGATACGCTCACCGATCGAGGCGATAACGCTACCGCCCTGCACGATGGCGCGCATTTCCAGCGCATTGTCGGTCTTGCAGTCCTCTTCCACGATGACGCAGTCCTGCGACACGTCGACCAGACGGCGGGTCAGGTAACCTGAGTTGGCCGTCTTCAACGCCGTATCCGCGAGACCCTTACGGGCACCGTGGGTGGAGTTGAAGTATTCGAGGACGTTCAGGCCTTCCTTGAAGTTCGAGATGATCGGGTTCTCGATGATCTCGCCCGAAGGCTTGGCCATCAGGCCGCGCATACCGG
>NZOF01000186.1 GCA_002695185.1 Erythrobacter sp. | reverse complement strand
ATCTTCTCCAGTTCCTCGACGGAATCGAGGCTGAAGGTCTTCACGCCGTGCTGGCGATAGGCTTCACGAATGGCGCTGGGCGCCTTCACCGGGTGCATGAAGCAGAGCGTCGCCTCGGGCAGCGTCGCACGCACCAGCCGTACTTCGGCGATCGAAGCCACGTCGTAATGCGTCACGCCATTGTCCCACAGGATCTGGACCAGATCCGGCGACGGGTTAGCCTTTACCGCATAGAGCGACTTGCCCGGAAACTTCTCGACAAAGAAGCGGGCAGCGCGCGCCGCAGCGTGCGGGCGGTTGAGAATGACCGGCTCTTCCGGGCGAAGGGCGCGGACTACGGCTTGGGCGTCAGGGAAATGCTGCAACTCAAGGGACCCCCTAAACGGTCCTTGCGGACCATGAAACGACAAGCTGCCTTGCGGTTAGGAAGTCCCCTTGGGGCAGCAGGAGGCGCGCATATAAATCGTGGTTCATGAAACGCAAGTGAATACGAGGGTCTTTGTCCGCAAGTTTTGCGGGGTGCATCGGTCCTGATCTGCGATGGGACGTTCCCTCAGCTCAGGCGATCGCGGAAAGTGGAGTAGCCGAACTCCTTTACCAGCTCGATCTGGTCGGTCTCGCTGTCCCACATATAGATGCTGGGTAGCTGCACGCCGTTGAAAGTGTTGGTCTTCACCATCGAATAATGCGCCTGATCGAGGAAAGCGAAGCGCTTGCCCACTTCGGCGCCGCCCGCAATGCGGTAATCGCCGATCACATCGCCCGCGAGGCAGGACGGCCCGCCGATCCGCACCTCGGGCGTTTCGTGGTTCGTCGCCTCGCCCAGCATGGCGGGGCGATAGGGCGCCTCGATCACATCGGGCATGTGGCAGGTGGCGGAAACGTCGGCGATGGCGACCGGCAGGCCGTTAAAACCGGTATCGAGAATCGTGCCGACGAGGATGCCGGCATCGAGCGCCACGGCCTCGCCCGGTTCGAGATAGATTTCCGCGCCCGTATCGTCCTTCGCATCCTTGAGGAACTCGACCAGTTCCTCGCGCTGGTAATCGGCGCGGGTGATGTGGTGGCCGCCGCCCATGTTGATCCACTTGAGCTGGCCGAACCACGGTTCGATCGCGTCGAACACCCGGTCCCAGGTCTGGATCAGCGGTTCGAGATCCTGTTCGCACAGATTGTGGAAATGGATGCCGTCCACCCCTTCCATCATCTCGGGCGTCAGCTGGTCGAGCGGGAAGCCGAGGCGGCTGCCGGGACTGGAGGGATCGTAACGCGGCACTTCGCCGGTCGGCACCTGCGGGTTGATGCGCAAGCCCACCTCGAAATTCTGGCCCGACGCGCGCGCATTTTCCAGAATCAGTCCGGCGCGGTGCATCTGGCCGGGGGAATTGAAGATCACATGATCGGACAGGCGGCAAACCTCGTCCAGCTCTTCCGGCTTGTAGGCGGCGCAATAGGTGCTGATTTCGCCATCGTAGAACTCGCTCGCCAGCCGCGCTTCCCACAGGCCCGAGGTGCACACGCCGTCGAGATATTCGCCGATGATCGGTGCCGCGCTCCACATGGAGAACGCCTTGAGAGCGGACAGCACCTTGATGTCCGCCTCGTCGCGTATTTTGGCGAGGACCTGGCAGTTGGCGCGCAGTTTCGCGGCATCCACCACGAAGGCGGGGCTGTCGACACGATCGAGATCGAAATGGGCGAAGGCGCCCGGGTCACCGGCTTTTGTTTCCATGGCAGCGCATCTAGGCGCCGGGGCCGCCAAGCGAAAGGGGTGAAGTCAGTCCTCGTCTTCGACTCCGGCGACCGCCAGCTCGAATTTCACCACCCGCCCGGTGCCGCTGTCGACGAGGTAGACGCTGCCATCGCGCCCGACGGCCACGTCCTGGCCGATGCTGTTGGCGGTGCGGTGATCCACCCCGGCATCGAACACGCGCTCCAGCTCGCCATCGGGGCGGTAGATGCGCCCAATCGCGCCGGGCCGGTCCTGCCCGTCGCGCCCTTCCATCACGAGGACATAGCTGCTGCCGATGGGCTTCACCGCATAGGGCCGCCCGCTCCGGTCTGCACCGATCTCGTCTTCGCGTTCACCGGCGGGCGAAAACACCAGCACGGCGGAGGACCCGCTGTCGGCCACATAGACCCGTTCACCATCCGCCGCGATGCCGCGCGGCCGCGTCAGACCGACCCATTGGTCGAGGAAATTGCCATCGCCATCCAGCACCACGATGCGGTTGTTCGAAAGCCCGTCTGCCACCAGCACGCGCCCTTGCGAGAAGGCGATATCGGCAGGTCCGGCAAAGTGGCTCTGATCGTCACCTGCAACGCCTCGTTCGCCCAGCACGAGTTCTTCCGTGCCTTCGTGGCTGAAGCGGAAGACCTGCTGGCGAGCGGTGTCGGTAATCCAGACCTTGTCGTCTCCATCCACCGAAAGCCCGTGGGGGTCCACGAAGGTATCCGCGCCCCATTTGCCCAGCAATTTGCCGTTCGCGGCCAGCATGAAGACGGTCGGCTCGGATATCATCTCCGAGCCTTCCCCATCCGTATCGTCGTGCCCGGCGCGGTGGAGGATGAAGATATGCCCGTGGCTGTCGACATCGACTGCCATCGGCTCGCCAAACACCGCGCTGTCCGGCAAATCCGGCCAGCTTTCGTCAATCACGACATCGGGAGCCTCTTCGCGCCCGCCCCTGCCGCCACTGCAGGCAGCCAGGACGAGCGCCGAAGCGATGATGGTCAGTCCACGCATATTCCGTTTTCGATCCGGCCGTTTTCTACCTCGCCGAAGCAACCGAAGAGCTTGTCGTCGCGCTGGCAGATCCCCGTGGTCGTTTCACCCGGCGGGGTGCCGACTGCGCCTTCCGCAATGCATTTGCCTTCGCACTGATCGCCGTCGGTGCAGGCCTTGCCCGCATCGGCATAGGGAACGACGCAGAGTTCAGCCTGCATCCGCCCGCGCTGTTCGACCATGCCGCCCTTGGCCATGCAGGCTTCGCGCTCTGCCGAAGACAGCGTGGGATAGGCGGGCGAAACCGCCTGCGGATTATCCTGCGGCGCTTCGGGTGCAGGTTCGGTGGTCGCGACGCATCCGGCTAGGGCCAGCGGCGCGAGCAGAAAAAGGCTGCCGAACCGCATCAGAAGTCCACCGGCCCGTCGAGTTCCTTGACCTGCCAGGGCAGGCCGTGATCGTTCAGCATGTCCATGAACGGATCGGGATCCATTTCTTCCATGTTGAACACGCCGTCCCCTTCCCACTTGCCGGTGACCACCATGGCCGAACCGATCATGGCGGGCACGCCGGTGGTGTAGGACACGGCCTGATTGCCGGTTTCCTCGTAAGCGGCTTCGTGGCTGCAGATATTGTTGATGTAGAAGGTCTTCTCGCCCGAGCCATCCAGCGCTTCGCCGGTCGCGATCACGCCGATATTGGTGTTGCCCTTGGTCGTTTCGCCCAGCGTTTCGGGCTTGGGCAGCACGGCGGCGAGGAACTGCAGCGGGATGATGTCCTTGCCCTGATAACGGACCGGATCGATCCGGGTCATGCCCACGTTCTGCAGCACGGTAAGGTGCTTGATGTATTCATCGCCGAAGGTCATCCAGAACCGCGCACGCTCAAGCTCGGGATTGAACTTGGCGAGGCTTTCCAGTTCCTCGTGATACATCATGTACATGTTCTTCTGGCCGACGGCCTCGAAGTCGAATTCCACCTTCTTGCCCATGGCCGGGGTCTCGACGAATTCGCCGTTTTCCCAGTGGCGCGCAGGCGCGGTCACTTCGCGGATATTGATTTCCGGATTGAAGTTGGTGGCAAAGGCCTGGCCATGGTCGCCGCCATTGCAATCGAGAATGTCGAGCTGGCGAATGGTCTTCAGCTTGTGCTTCTTCAGCCACATAGTGAACACGCTGGTTACGCCCGGATCGAAGCCAGAACCCAGCAGCGCCATCAGGCCCGCTTCCTTGAAGCGATCGTGATAGGCCCACTGCCACTTATATTCGAACTTCGCCTCGTCCTTCGGTTCGTAATTCGCCGTGTCGAGGTAATCCACGCCCGCTTCGAGGCAGGCATCCATGATCGGCAGATCCTGATACGGCAGGGCAAGGTTCACGACCAGGCTGGGCTGGATCTTGCGGATCAGATTGATCATCGCCGGCACTTCTTCAGCGTCGATCTCGTAAGTCGCCACATCCTCGCCAGTGCGCTCTTTCACGCTGGCGGCGATGCTGTCGCATTTGGACTTGGTACGGCTGGCGAGATGGATGTCGGAAAAGATCTCCTTATTCATCGCCATCTTGTGAACGCAGACCGAGCTGACGCCGCCTGCACCGATGACCAGAACTGTCGACATGGATGAAACCTCTTGTGTCAGAATGAAATATCGCGCGCCCCTTAACCGAATGCACGGGCCTGTCCAAACGATCCGTCGAAGGTGCTTTCCTACCGGCAGCCTTTTCGGGCATGGCGGTTTCATGAACCACGCCAGCTTCCCCATTTCGCCGCCCGGATTTCCGCCTCTTTTGGCACAGCGGAGTTTGTTCTCAGGACTGTGTCAACTGTGTCAACTTGGTCAAGGAAACTGGGCGCGAACATGAACACAGATCGCTCTCCGAATCGCGATGGCGTGATCGCCGCGGCGCACTCCATCGCCGCCATTCTTCCGTCCACACCGCTGCTGCCGGTGGAAATCGGCGGGGTCCGCGCGCATGTGAAGGCCGAGAGCCTGCAGCCGGTCGGCGCGTTCAAGATACGGGGCGGCTGGTGGCGCCTGTCGAACCTGTCGGAGCAGGAAAAGGCGCGCGGCGTGGTTGCCGTGTCATCGGGCAATCATGCGCAAGGCGTGGCCTGGGCGGCGCGCAAGCTTGGCATCGAAGCGGCCATCGTGATGCCGCGCAACGCCCCCAGGGTGAAGCTTGAGGCCACCCGCGCGCTGGGCGCGGAAATCGTGTTCTACGACCGGCCCGGCGAAGACCGCGATGAAGGGGCCGCCCGCGAAGTGGCAGCGCGCGGAGCCACGCTGGTCCACGCTTTCGGCGATCCCTGGGTGATCGAAGGACAGGGCAGCGCCGGGATCGAGGCCGCCGAACAGCTTGGCCGGGCCCCTTCCCGCTTCGTGGTGTGTTGCGGCGGCGGCGGGCTGGCCGCTGGCCTCGCCCTGTCCTCTCCCGAAAGCGCGATCCATGTGGTGGAGCCGGAAGGCTGGGACATGGTGGGCCGTGCAATGGCCGCGGGCAAGATCGTCCGCGTGGGGGCCAACCCGCCCTCCACCATCTGCGATGCCTTGCAGCCCGATGCGACCAAGCCGATCAATCTGGAGGTGCTGCGCGGGCGGGCAGAACCGGGCGTCAGTGTAACCGATGATGAAGTGCGCAAGGCGCAGCGCTTTGCCTTTTCGCAGCTCAACCTCGTCGTCGAACCGGGCGGTGCGGCGGCGCTGGCGGCAGCGCTCGCGGGCAAGGTTCCGGTGGATGAAGGCACGGTGATCATGGTCACCGGCGGCAACACCGATGCGGATAGCTTCGCGTCCACATTGGTTGAGGTTTGACTTTCACGCACCATCGCCGCAGTCCTGCGGGCTGAGAGAGGGAGACGATTTCAATGCAAGCTCAAATGCTCGCCCCCGCCGCAGTGCTGGTTGCGTGGTCGCTTATCATGCTGATGTGGATGGCGTTCACCCGCCTGCCCGCGATGAAGAAGGTCGGATCGGGCCTCGGCGAAGCCAAGCCCGGCGGGCGCGGCCAAGATCTGGAAGGCGTGCTCGATGACCGGGTGAACTGGAAAGCGCATAATTACGCACATCTGATGGAACAGCCGACCATCTTTTATGCGGCCAGCGTGATCATTGCGATCATGGGGGCGACCGCGCTCGATGTCGTCATTGCCTGGGTCTATGTGGCGCTGCGCATCGTCCATTCCGTGTGGCAGGCGACCGTCAACATCGTCTCGGTCCGCTTCATGATCTTCCTGCTGTCGACGCTGGCCATGGTCCATTTGGCGTGGCGCGCGATTGCGGTCACGCTGTTCCACGATCCCAGTCTCGCCCCCGTTTGAGGTTGCTGCCATGATCGATGCCGAAATCCTGCGCCCCGTCGTCGTCCTGCTGGCCTGGACCATGGTCATGTGGGTGTGGATGTACATCACCCGCATCCCCGCCATGACGAAGGCGCAGATTACCCCGGACGAGGCGCGCAAGACCGGCACGCTCGATGCGAAGCTGCCTGCAGAGGTGCAGTGGAAAGCACATAATTACAATCACTTGCACGAACAACCGACCGTGTTTTATGCGGTCTGCCTGCTGCTGGCGATGGTCGGTTGGGGTGACGGGATGAACGCGTTTCTGGCGTGGATCTATGTCGGCCTGCGCATCCTGCATTCGCTGGTCCAGGTCACCGCGAACAAGGTCATGGTGCGCTTCGTCCTGTTCGCCCTGTCGAGCGTGGTTCTGATCGCGCTGATCGTCCACGCCGCCATCTGGGCGTTCGATCTGAGCTAAAGGCAAAGCACGTCATCGTGAGAAGGCGACGCGGCGATCAACCCCTGCCCCCACGGCAAGAGGCCAGGCCACCCCATGGATCGCCGCGCTACGCTCGCGATGACGTACTTCGAAAGTCATTGCGAGGAGCCAAAGGCGACGCGGCAATCCACCGCCGCCTCAGGCAAACCGCTGAAAAATCGGGTGATGGATTGCTTCGCCTTCAGCTCGCAATGACGATGCAGTAAAAGCCTACTCGGCGGCTTCCGCTTCTTGCACGTGGCCGTCGGCATCGATCTCGATATTGGCCAGGAAACGCTCAGCATCGAGCGCGGCCATGCAGCCCATGCCGGCCGCCGTCACCGCCTGGCGATAGACATGGTCGGTCACGTCGCCAGCCGCGAACACGCCCGGAACATCGGTCTTGGGCGATCCGGCTTCGGTCAGGAGATAGCCGCCATCGTCCATCGGAAGCTTGCCCTTGAACAGTTCCGTTGCCGGGGCATGGCCGATCGCCACGAAGGCCCCGTCGACTTCCAGCTGGCTGTCTTCGCCCGTCACCGTGTCGCGCATGTTGAGATGATGCAGCGCGCCATTCTCGCCCGCCTCGAAGCTTTCGACCGCCTTGTTCCAGATGACGGAGATCTTGGGATGATTTAGCAAACGCTCCTGCAGGATCCGCTCCGCCCGCAATTCGTCGCGGCGGTGGATCAGCGTCACGTCGTCGGAGTGGTTGGTGAGGTACAGCGCCTCTTCCACGGCGGTGTTGCCGCCGCCGATCACTGCGACCTTCTTGCCGCGATAGAAGAACCCGTCACAGGTCGCGCAGGCCGATACGCCCTTGCCGCCCAGTTCCTGTTCGCCTGGCACGCCAAGCCACTTGGCCTGCGCACCCGTCGCGATGACGAGCACATCGGCCACATACTGGTCGCCGCTGTCGCCCGTCGCGGTGAAGGGGGAACCGCCAGCAATATCCACGTCGACGATGGTGTCCCACATCATCCGTGTGCCGACATGCTCCGCCTGCTTCTGCATCTGCTCCATCAGCCAAGGGCCCTGGACGACATCCTCGAAGCCGGGATAGTTCTCCACATCGGTGGTGATGGTCAGCTGCCCGCCGGGCTGCAGGCCCTGCACCACGATCGGCTCCATCATCGCCCGCGCGCCATAGATAGCGGCGGAATAGCCAGCGGGGCCGGAGCCGATAATGAGCATCTTGGTGCGATGGGTGGCCATGATCGTGAATCTCGTATGCGTGTCGGGAAAAATCGTGAGGCGGCTATATGGGCATCGGCCCCGAAGATGTCACGCCACGAAGCGCTGCCGAAGCTGCTCCTTCAACAGCTCGTCCACACCTATGACGCTCTCGAGATAGGCGTCGAGCGATCCGTGCTCGTCCTCCACCTCGCGCCAGTAGGTTGTCAAATATTCTTCGCGCNCTCCGAGCAGCGCCTGCACCGCGCCTTCTTCAAGCTTGCGTCCCAGCTTCTGCTCGATCCCCGGTACGGACTGCCTTGCAAGCACCTCCATGGTCGGCGCATCGTTGGTGCGCAGGAATTCGGCCATCTGATCGTCCCGGTCGACACCGAGGATATGGAGCATGAGCATCGCAGCAACCCCGGTGCGATCCTTACCTGCAAAACAATGGACAAGGCTTGCTCCATCCCGCTCTGCCAGAAGCCGCAGATAGCGCGAGAACATGCTGATCATCGCCGGATTGCGGGGCATGCGGGTATAGACGGCAAGCATACGCTGGCGGGCGTAATCCTCGGTCGAAGTATGCTCGTCCACGNCCATATGCGGCGGGCTGGAAGAGGTTTCCCCATCGTGAAAGAATACCTCGCCGCCAAAGTTTTCGGATCTGGTGCAGGGATTACGCTCGCGCTCGGAAGCCCCGCGCAAATCGACCACCGTCCTGATGTCCAATGCGTCGATCGCCTGCAGATCCGCCGCGCTCGCACCCACATGCTGGCCCGACCGCCAGAGCAGGCCCTTGCGCACCACGCCTCCCCCGCGCGTCTGCCATCCGCCATAATCTCGGAAGTTGTGAATGCCTTCGGTGTCGAGAAAGGGTGCGAGAATCATGATCGCAGACTGACAGCTAGGCCCGCCGGGCGAAAGCCCTCGCCGTCCAGCCACAGCCTTTCGTCAGTCCTCTTCAGACGCAACCGTGTCCAGATCATTGAGGAAATCTTCGGTCCACTTCTGAACGTTATCGTCGCGGACGGTACCGATCAGCTTCTCGTAACGCTCTTTGCGTTCGGCCAACGGCATGTCGAGTGCGGTACGGATAGCATGGGACAGATCGTCGGGGCTGTGTGGGTTGACCAGCAAAGCATCGGGCAGCTGCGCCGCGGCCCCGGCAAAGCGCGACAGGATCAATACGCCGGGATCTTCAGGATCCTGCGCCGCAATATATTCCTTGGCCACGAGGTTCATTCCGTCACGCAGCGGGGTTACGAGTCCGATCTTCGCCGCGCGGAAAAAACCGAACAGTTCTTCATGGCTGTAGCCGCGATTGACATATCGCACAGGCACCGCATCCACTTCACTGCGAGCGCCGTTTATCTGGCCCGCCTTCTGCTCGAGAGTGGCCCGGATTTTCTGATAGCTTTCAACATCCTCCCTGCTCGGCGGGGCGATCTGAACGAAGACGAGATCCTTCACGTTTTCAGGGTACTTGTCGAAAAAGCGCGATATCCCATCGAGCCGCTCAGGAAGGCCCTTCGAATAATCGAGGCGGTCCACACCGATCATGGCAATGCGGCGGCGCGTGGAACTCATCAGCCTTTGTTGTGCCTGACGTGCCTCGCCCTTCTCGCCCAGCTTGCTGAAATGCTCCCAATCAATCCCGATCGGATAGGCACGGGCAACTGTGGTCCGTCCGTCGAGCGTTATCGTCCCGTCTTCCTCGCTTACATCGGCGTGCAACTCGGTCCGGCAATAATGAAGGAAGCTTTCAAGCCATTCCTGGGTCTGGAAGCCTACCAGGTCATAATGCAGCATCGTCCGAACGAGGCGCTCGTGATAGGGTAGCGAAACAAAGAGCCTCGTAGCCGGCCATGGAATGTGCAGGAAAAACCCGATCCTGTTCTTACATCCATGAGACCGCAATCTCTCACCCAGAGGGATCAAATGGTAATCGTGGACCCAGATGACATCGTCCGGCTCGATCAGGGGAGTGACGAGTTCGGCGAACCTCTCGTTGACCCGCTCGTATCCCTTGCCGGTTTCGCGCTCGTATTGCGCGAGATCCAGGCGATAATGAAACAGCGGCCAAAGTGTCGCGTTGGCGTAGCCGTTGTAATATTCTTCGACATCAGTGTCGGAAAGATCGATGGTCGCAGTGGTGACGCCGTCACTCGTCTGCGTAGCGATATTACCGGTCTCGCCGGTTTCGCTCTCTTCACCAGACCACCCGAACCAAAGGCCTTTTCTGGACTTGAGCGCCGCGTGGAGAGCGCCTGCCAATCCGCCTTGTGCCCCCGCAGCGCCTCTTGCTTTGGGTACGGCGACGCGGTTGGAAATAACCACAAGGCGATCGTTAGTACTCAACGTACTTCACTCCAGGATTTCGAGAGATGGCCGGCTGAATTGATGATACCTACCAGCGAATAGGTTTGGGGAAAGTTCCCCCACAACTCTCCGGTATCATAGTCGAGATCTTCGCTAAGAAGACCTGATCTGGTCGTATGCCCAAGCATGGCTTCGAACAACTGCCGCGCTTCTTCGCTTCTCCCGGTCAGGTGCAATGCTTCGATCAGCCAGAAGGTGCAGACGTTGAACGCGGTTTCGGGCGCGCCGAAGTCGTCCTCTGCGGCATAACGGAGCATATGATTGCCGCGTCGCAAGTCACGTTCGATAGCTGCAAAGGTCTTCAGAAACCGATCATCGTCCGGCTCGAGATAACGAAGTTCGACCATCTGGAGCAGGCTGGCATCGAGGTAATCGCTCTCGAAGCTGGCACCGTAGTGCTGCTCATCCTCGTTCCATGCCTCCTTATCGATCTTGGCGCGGATCGCCTCGGCCCGCTCTTGCCAGAAATTCACGCGATCGGCCCTGCCTAGGCTCGCCGCGACATTAGAGAGGCGATCGCATGCGGCCCAGCACATAACGGCAGAATA
>NZOF01000185.1 GCA_002695185.1 Erythrobacter sp. | reverse complement strand
TCCGCGCCGCCATGAAACCTCCGAGCAACTTGCGCGACTCCTGATGTGGTTCAAGGAGCTTCAGGAGCGTGTCGAGGTGGCGTATCTCAAGGCAACTGAGGTCGCTCAAATTGTGGAAAACACACCCGAAACCACCGAACAAGTATGTGAGAAGACTCAAGATATGAACCCCAGGGAGGTCATTTCTGAACCTCATATACTAATTACAAACCAACTTAATCCTGTAATTAGTAATTCCTCTGAAAAAGAGGAAGCGGCGGGTGCGGNGCCCAATGCTCCACCCGAAGAGCGAGTTGATAGGGAATTGGAAGACTGGGTTGCCGAGGTGAGCAAAAAACGGACGGCGCTCGACCTGCCGACAATCATGCAGGCCTGTCCAGAATTCGCATCCTGGGCGCGCAATATGGGTGGATTCCTGAAGGATTGGGGCGATCTGCACCGGGTTGCCGGNCANCTCAGGCCGATGATCGGGNTNTCNGAGCATGCCTGGAATGTGGCGCAGGACCGAATGGGGACCCAGGGGGCCACGGCCGCGTTTGCGCTCGTCTTCGAGAAGCACAGCGCGGGCGAGGTTGCTTCGCCGGGCGGATATCTGCGGGGCATGGTCGAGAAAGCCGGGGCAGGGGAACTGCATCTCNAGCGCAGCTTCTATGGTAGGCTCAGCGGGCAGGCCGCGTGATAGGGCGGGGGCT
Source organism: Erythrobacter sp. (assembly GCA_002695185.1). The sequence goes on along the minus strand of NZOF01000185.1, from coordinate 8,629 downwards.
CAAAGACCGGCGGCCTTGGTCAGGTTCACGCGGAACCGGTCCCGGCGGCGCTGGTAGCGGCGGGTCATCTCGGCTGAGGCATGCCCCAATTGCTTTTGGACATAGCGCTCGTCGACTTCGGCGGAACTGGCCAGACCGGCGCGCAGCGAATGGCCGGAGAACAGCGCCAGGCGGTCTTTCTCAGGCAGGTCCGACCGGATGCCTGCGTCCAGGACCGTGCGCTTGATCAGCCGGGCAACGTGTTTGTCATTCAGTCTCCTTTCCGATGCGCGTTCGCCATCGCGCGAGGTCCCTACGAAGACCGGCCCGAAGTCGATGCGTCCGAAGTGCAGCCATTGCTCGAGCGCATGGACGGGGCAGGTCTGATCCTTGGAGCCGCGGCCGATTTCGACTTCACGCCAACCGGTCTTGGCGTTGAGGGTGAGCAGGGCGCCTTTCTCGAAGATCTCGATCCAACCTCCGGAATCCGGCGTATCGTCTTTGTGCACGTCGAGACTGACGATTTCCGAGCGTCGGAGGCCCCCGGCATAGCCGAGGAGCAGGATGGCCCGGTCCCGTAGCCCGCGCAGATCGTAGGGCAGGGTGGCCACCATTCCGAGAATGTCCTCGGCCATGATCGCTTCCTTCTGCACCGGTGGACGCGCGTGCTTGCGCTTGATCCCGGCCAGCACGGTGGCGATATGGCGGTTCTTGCGATCAAGTGTGAACCCGCGCTGCGCATAGTTCCAGGCAAGGCCTGACAGGCGACGTTCGATGGTACTGACCGATAGGGCAGGGGAGGGGCCCGACCCGGAGGCGAGATCGGCGAGGTAAAGCCCGATCATCTCGGCCGAGGGGGGCAAAGGGTCGGCACCCTTCATTCGGCACCAGCGCGCGAAATGCGCCCAATCCTTTGCATAAGCCTTAAGCGTGTTGTCGGAGGCCGCGGCGCGCGCGTAGTCGCGAGCGGTGTCGACCAAGCGATCGAGATTGCCGGAACCGGCGACATGAGCGGGCAGGGCGATGCTGTCGCTTTTCTCTTGATCGCTGTCGTCGTTCTGAGCGATACTAAACGCACCAGAGTTTGATGATGTCGACTTCTCGTCCTCTGAGGCCATTTTCCAGTGAATCCAGTGATGAAATTAGACTGATTTTCAGCATATCTTTTCACGTCCGATAATGCAAACTTATTGGACATAGCGGAGAGCTGTAAGGTGGGGCGGTTTGCACATCATATAGTGGACAAAAGCGCCGTGACGGGATAGTCTTGTGGCATGACTTTTGCCGGACCCGATCACATCAGCGACTTTGCCACGCTACCCCGGATCCCCGCCTGGGTCACCTCCGCACGCGCTGAAGCCATTGAAGATGTTGCGTTTTTGTCGGGCGCCGCGCTGAACCACCTGCATCTTGTATTGGGACGCGAGGAAGTCCCCCTAGTCTTGTTGCGGGACCGTCTGGCGCTGCGCGCAGCGGAGGCTTGTGTCGCGTACTCTGGCCGACCAGAGAGGGCAGGGGAGCTGCGCGACGCGGTGCAGTTTTTACTGCCCGGCGACCACCCCGGCCCAGCGGGTGAGGTCTACCTGTCGTGGCGGAGAGTCGTCGAGCGGCCAGTGTCGGTCAAGACGTTGTACCGGGCGCTGCCGGCCTTCGAGGCGGAGCAGATTGGTGCTTGGCTGGACGTGGGGCAGGGGATGCCGGTCACTCGGGCGGCGGCGGTGCTGGAGGCGGTTCTGGTCGCAGCGCCGCGGGCTGAGGGATCGGCGCTGATCGTGGCGGAGGCGGCACTGGCACAGGCGTGTGGCTGGGACCACCTGGTTCCCCTGCTCGCCGCCGGGCTGAACCGCACCGACCTGCGCAAGCGCGGCGGGGACCTGCGGCTGGCCTGTCATCGCGCCGTAGCCGCCTCGACCGGTGAGGCCGTGCCCCTTGCGCTGGATCTCGCCCGGCGGGCCGCCCATCTGAACGCGGTTTCGCCGCAACTGCGTGCCAAGGGGGCAGGGGAGGCGGTCGGGATGTTCCTCACGCGGGACGTCGTAGCGCCCGCGGCGTTGCCCTTGCCCGATCGCGCCGCGCGGCGGCTCTGCGACCGGCTGGTCGATCTTGGCGCGGTGCGCGAGCTGACCGGCCGCGACACCTTCCGGCTCTACGGGGTGTGAGCATGGCGAAGGATCGCTCGGAATCTGATCTGGACAGTGAATTGGCCGACCTGCTTCCGGAGCTGCGCTGGCGGGAATGGATGCGGCGGATCGAAGCGGTGCTCTTTGCCTCCGCTTCGCCGGTCCCGCGCGAGGACTTGGCCCGCGTGGTGGGGCAGGGGGTGTCGGTCGACCTGCTGGTCGAGGACCTTGCCGCCGATCTGGATGGGCGGGCCTTCGAGATCGCCCAGGTCGCTGGCGGCTGGATGTTCCGGACGCGGGCGGCCTACGCCCTCGCGATCTGCGCAGTGGCAGATGTCGGCGAACAGCTGCTGGATTTGAGCGAGTTCGACATCGCGGTCCTGGCCTCTATCGCCTACCATCAACCGATCACGCGCGACGGGCTGAAGGACATCTTCGGCAAGGAAATCAGCCGCGACCTGATCGGTCGGCTGCATGCGCGCGACCTGATCGGGACCGGGCCGCGATCGCCAAGGCGCGGGGCACCCTATACCTACGTGACGACAGAGCAGTTCCTGGTCGCCTTTGATCTGGAGTCGCTGCAAGACCTGCCGGATCGGGAGCAGCTGGTGGATGCGGGGGTTGTTAAGTAGCCGCTTCAAGTCGGCGTCGGCTGACGAACTGGCATAGAAATCATCCCGACTTTGCTCTCGCGGATGCTACCTCGCGACATCGTCGTCGGCAGCAACGAATTTCATCGTGACGACAACGTCAGTCGTGTTGAAATCTGGTCGGGAAAGCTTGATAGACCCGTTGACCGGTCAATCCAAGGGTCGCCTACTCTGTTCACCTTCGATCATTCAATCCATCATGGCCTACATGTAGTATCCGAGGCCTTACGAAACGCTGATTGAAGTGCTATCTCTATCATATGGAAGGAACGGGTTGTTGGCGTGAACAAGAAGATTACTGCCAGTCAGCGAATTGGCGAAATCGGAGAGAAGGCGGCTAATCTTCAATTCTTGCGAATTGGGTTCCAATTTGATGGGCGTTCACGGCTGGAAGCAGGGATAGACGGCATCGCTGAGGTGATGTACGATGATCAGCCGACTGCGAAGATGATTGCCGTTCAGGTCAAGGCTACTGAGCGTGGCAGCTATGTCGGCGAGACGGACGCCGGTTTCACCTATCGTGTCCGCGCTTCAGATTTCGACTACTGGCGTGGCTCCAACCTACCCGTGATCGTAGTTCTCTACAGGCAATCAGATGACACGTTCTTCTGGAAATCGCTCGAAAACCTCGTTGGCGAGGCCGAACGCACATTGCAGTTCGACAAGGAGCGCGACGTCTTGGACGGACGTGCGAAAGATCGCCTCGCTGCCCTGACCGTCGCCAAGCAAGGACACGGTTACTACGTCCCGCCACTTGGGGGAGGGGAGGAAGCGATCATCAACATGGCGCCATTGCAGCTTCCTGAGGAAATCTTCGTCGCACAGACACAGCTCTCCACCCAGAAGGCGCTCGCCCGGATGAATAAGGTCCGGGAAGGCCAACGGTACGATTGGATGATCGATGAAACCTCGCTTTGGACATTCTGCGACCCACTAACCACACCCGTTCGCGACCTGGTCGAACGGGATCAGGTCGAACGGATCGAAACCGACTTTCTGGCACAACACGACGCAGTGGATCAGCAATACAAATTTGCTGGTCTGTTGCGACATACTCTGGGCAATGACTTTCGGGATTTGCTTGGATGGGACCGAAAGAAAAAACAGTTCTACTTCTTGGCAACACCTGGAGTCGTGGCGCGCAAGTTTCGCTATCTTGGTGCGAAGCAGAAGACACAGGCCGACGTTGTCAGCGTCTATCAGAAGTCGAAGGGGGAGGGGCCCATCGACTATGTGCGGCACCATTCATTCCATCCCCGGTTCGAGCGCTTGGCGGACCAATGGTACCTGATCGTCAACCCATCCTACTACTTCACTTCGGATGGAGAACGCGCGCTCAACTATCCGGATGCCTTGTTGTCCGGGAAGAAGCGCCTCGACACAAACAGCACAGTTCGAGTCCAGGTGATCATGTGGCATCGATTGCTGTCGGGTATGGAATTTGAAGATGCCGGCGCACTGCTGACACCCGACACCAAGACGGATCGCATCATCAAGTTTGGTGACCCGCCTTCCATCGAACTGCCAAAGAGCGTGCCGGAGGACGTGTGGGGCGCGAAGGCGCAGAAGTCGAAGAAGCCGTCCGGCTCGAATGAACAAGGCAGCTTCGACCTATGAGCGACTTCAAGACAAAAATCTTCCCGGAGCCGGAACTGGAATTTGGTGACCAACACCATCATCCTGATCCGCGATTGGGGTTGCTACAGGCGGGCCCGCTGCAAACGAACCTGGGGGACACGATCAAAGTCGGCGTTGTTGGCAGCGCTCTGACCGTTGAAAAATCAGGCGAGTTTTTGAATGCGATCGAAGATGGGTTCGAGGGTAAGACCGAAAAGCACCCGAACCTGCACCCAGACTTTCCCGGGCTGAGAAACCAGAACCCCTATCGGTGCCGGTTTGAAATGGTGGCTGCCGAAGATGGTGTGCTGACGAAAGGTCAGATCGAGAAGATTGCCAAGGAACCGAGCGACGCCCGTGCTGTGGAGATGGCCGTCGACGCAGTTATGGCGCAACTGGAAAAGCTGGAGGCGCATCATGAACGGCCGGACGTGGTTATGGTTTCGCTCCCTGTCAAGCTGATCGAACGAGTCTGGAGGAACGAGCAGGCGCGCGATGACGAAGTGATTGAGGACGAAGCGGCCAAGGTGAAAGCTGGTAAGGAGACCTCTCCAAACTTCCGCGGCTTGCTCAAGGCCAGAGCGATGGACCTGAGGTTCTCAACTCAGATTGTCTGGGAGGATGTCATCAACCCCGATGCCAAGATCCCTCGCAAGATCAAGGAGAACTCTGACCGCCAAACCCAAGATCGAGCTGATCTCGCATGGAACCTTATGACGACGCTCTATTATAAGGGCAGCGGCAAGGTGCCCTGGCGCCGATTGCCGGAGGAAGGTGAGTTCACCGCCTGTTACATTGGCATCAGCTTCTTCAAGGATGCCGAAACTGACGAGATATGGACCAGCGCTGCACAAATGTTCGATGAGCGGGGCAGAGGCTTCATTCTTAGAGGTGGTCCTGCGCAGTCAGAGTCACGGGGTCGCCATCCGTTTCTCACCATCGATGAGGCTCACAAGCTCACCGAGAGCGCCTTGGCCGCCTACAAGTCGGTCCATAGAACGATGCCGGCACGCGTGATCGTCATGAAGACGTCGCGCTTTCGCGAGGACGAGGCCGAGGGTGTTGGCAAGGCGCTCGACGAGGCAGGTGTGGAACTGCGCGATCTCGTTTGGATTCATGAGAGCTATTCAGTCAAGGTGCTGCGCGACGGCGACTTCCCTGTCCTCCGCGGCACCTTCGTTGAACTGGACGGCAATGGGCTGCTCTATACCAACGGCAGCATTCCCTACTATGGGACCTATCCNGGCCTCTATGTCCCGAACCCCCTGTTGCTCTGTCCGCACCCGCAAAGCGAGAGCACGATCGAACAGATTGCGAAGGAAGTTTTCAGCCTCACGAAGGTGAACTGGAACTCGACCCAGATGAACCAACGCTTGCCGATTCCGATCCGAGCAGCCCGTAAGGTCGGTGACGTGTTGAAATACGTTCCCTCGGGGCAGAAGGTCAGCAGTGACTATCGGAAGTACATTTAGAAGCTGCACACCGAGCACGCCGTCGGCTCCATGGATGCTGTTAAGAGCATCTGATCGTCGTTCCTCGAAGCTCCCGAGTTTCCAGCGGATCTTTTTTGGCAAGTGAATTCTCTGGTGTTTGATGCATAAAAGCACATCATGCGCATGCCTTGATGTAGAATTCCACATCAATCTTGAAGTCTGCTTCAGTGAATGATATGTTTATGCATATCATAAATGGTAAACGAAGCAGCAAGATAGATCATGAGTTACGCAACTGAGCACATCGCAGAGTCGCTCAAAGCCGCGCGGGAACGCAAGGGGCTCTCTCAGCGCGCGCTCAGTGCGAAGGCGGGGGTTCCACAGAGCCACATTTCCAAGATCGAGAACGGGGCGGTCGATCTGCGTCTGTCCAGCCTGGTCGAGCTTGCACGCGTACTTGATCTGGAATTGACTCTGGTCCCGCGCAAGAAGCTGCCTGCCGTTCGGGCGATCATTCGCGGTGATGATGGTCGCCGTGACGTTCAAAGCGCGCGCAAGGCGACGAACCTATTGCAGCGCCTTGATGACCAGATAGCAGCACTCCCCAGTGAAACGCTCTCTGAGATTGTCGTTCAGGAGTTGCAGCGCCGGGCGCGCGAGCTGATGCACTTCAAACTTTCAGCCGATGATCTTGTTCAGTTGCAAGAAGCGTCTGCTTCCATGCAGGAGTTCCTGAGCGATCCGCGCAACCTGGAGGCGGTCGAGCAGGCGCAGAGCCAGTTGCGCATGTTGCGCAACGCACTCGCCCATGGGGCGGGTGCATCTGCACCATCCTTGCCGCGTCCGGCCTATCGTCTGGATGGTGACGATCATGGCTGATGTCAGCGTCCTTGAAGTCCTGCTCTACGGAGAGCCGATAGGTACGCTGACGCGGGTCAGCGGCGATACCTCGCTCTTTGCTTTCTCTGAAGGCTATGTCGCCGATGTGGGCAGGTCGGTTCTGAGCCTTGGCTTCAAGAATGAGCTTGGGGAACTGACCACTGATTTCGGTACGCAGAACATGCACTTACTGCCCTTCTTCTCCAATCTTCTGCCCGAAGGTCACATGCGGGACTATCTCGCCGAGCGCGCGGGCGTAAAGCCCGTCCGTGAATTTTTTCTGCTCTGGGTTCTCGGCGAGGATCTTCCCGGCGCGGTCACCGTTCGGCCTGCTGATGGCGAGGCGTGGCCTCCCGATGCTGATAACGGTGATGATCATCATGATGATCATCGCGATCAGGCTCTGAGGTTCTCGCTGGCAGGCGTTCAACTGAAGTTCTCCGCCTTGGGAGACAAGCAAGGCGGTCTTGCAATACCGGCCAAGGGGGTTGGCGGCTCCTGGATCGTTAAGCTACCTGCGCAAGGGTTCGATGCCGTCCCCGAGAATGAATTCTCGATGATGACGCTCGCACGTCTGTGCGGCATGGATGTTCCGCCGATAAGGCTGATCGATGTTGCCGAGATCGGCAACCTGCCCGAGGGCATGGATAAGGTTAGCGGTCAGGCGCTGGCGGTCGAGCGGTTTGATCGTCTGAGTGATGGCAGCGCTGTTCACATTGAAGACTTCGCGCAAGTCTTTCGTGTCTATCCCAAAGACAAGTACGAGAAGGCAAGCCAGCGCAACATCGCACAGGTACTGGCCGCTGAATGCGGAGAGAACGACATCGCCGAGTTTATCCGGCGGCTGACTTTCAATGTGCTGATCGGCAATGCCGACATGCACCTCAAGAACTGGTCGCTGATCTATCCGGATCGAAGGCAGGCGGCGCTCGCGCCGTGCTACGATTTTGTCTCGACTATTGCCTACATAGACGACGACAAGGCGGCGCTCACCTTTAGCCGCACCATGAAGTTCTCCGGGTTCTCGCAGGACGAGCTGTCGCACCTGGCTGCAAACGCCGGTCTATCCAAGAAGCTGGTTCTGGGAACCGCACGCGAGACTGTCGCGCGCTTCCATGAGCACTGGCAGGCCGAAAAGGGAAACCTGCCGCTGACCGCGGATGCGATCAAGGCGATTGAAGCCCATTTGCACACAGTGCCGATAGCGTAGGGGATTGACAGAATGGCAGAGAGTTTTTCGAACCGGCACGGCTACCGCAGCGCAGCCGCGGAGATAACCGTTCACGAGGACGCGCCCGAAAACCTGCGCTATGCGATCCCGCTGATTGGGCAGGACATCGGCATGAGCCCGTCCGTCATGCGCCGGATCATCTGTCAGGTGTTGCTCGTCCCGCCTGACCGGAACAACTGGTCGGAGCACCCCAACATCTGGGAAGAGGTCGTCGGGCTTGTTGCCGACTGTCCTTGGTACAAGGTCTATGACATTGCTGAAGCGTTCCATACGGCACTCGCGCAAGGGTTCAACGACAATGCAAGCAGGTTCGATGACCGGCTGAATCAGTTTTTTGTCGAAAATGGCATCGGCTGGCATATGAACGACGGCCAGATAGTCTATCGCGGCTCCGAAGCATTTACCGGCGCGACACAAGAGGCCGTCGAAATCCTCGAACAAACCGGGCGCAGTGCCGCCGCACGCGAGATCCACGAAGCGCTGCGCGATATTTCTCGGCGGCCGGAGCCGGATGTGACTGGGGCAATCCAGCATGCCTGCGCTGCGATGGAAGCGACCGCGCGGGATCTGGCCGGCGATTCCAAAGCAACATTCGGCCAGCTTGTAAAGCGATTGGACCTTCCAAAACCGTAACCATCCGGCGTAGGCCGCGGTCGCTGGCGTCTCTTAGATCGTAGCCTTGGGTTTGCGACGCCTCGGGGCCCATTTTTTCGCAAGCCG
>NZOF01000184.1 GCA_002695185.1 Erythrobacter sp. | reverse complement strand
CGGTGAGCGGCGGGTTCCAAGGCGGAAGGGAGCGGGTGCTGGCGTTCTGTCTGACATGGCGCGCGCTTGCCCTAGCGAGCGATAACGCTAAGGGAAAGCGCAATGACACTGGTTCTGGGCATAGAAAGTTCCTGCGACGAAACCGCCGTGGCCGTGGTCGACGGGGATCGGCGCATCGTGGCGCAGCGCATTGCCTCGCAGGATGAAGAGCATGCGCCCTTCGGCGGCGTGGTCCCCGAAATCGCCGCGCGCGCCCATGCCGAACGGCTTGCCCCCATGATCGAGGCGGTGCTGGGCGATGCCGATGTTGCGCTGGGCGATCTGGACGGGATTGCCGCCACTGCCGGCCCCGGCCTGATCGGCGGGGTGATGGTAGGCCTCGTCAGTGCCAAGGCGCTTGCCATGGCGAGCAATGTCCCGCTGATCGCGGTCAACCATCTCGAAGGCCACGCGCTCAGCCCGCGGCTGGCGGATGGCGAGCTGCAATTTCCCTATGCCCTGCTGCTCGTTTCGGGCGGGCATTGCCAGATCCTGCGTGTCGATGGCGTGGGGCACTATCGCCGCCTCGCCACCACGATCGACGATGCGCTGGGCGAAGCCTTCGACAAGACGGCCAAGATCCTCGGCCTCGGCTTTCCCGGCGGCCCGGCGGTGGAACGCGCGGCGAAGGAAGGCGACGCGGGCGCGGTGCCCCTGCCCCGCCCGATGGTCGGCAGCGGCGAACCGCACTTCAGCTTTGCGGGTCTCAAGAGCGCCGTTCTGCGCGCGCATGACAGCGGCAAATATCAGCCCGCCGATATCGCCGCGAGTTTCCAGCAGGCGGCGATCGATTGCGTGACTGACCGGCTACGGATCGCGCTGGCGGAAATGCAGGATTGCGAGACTTTGGTTGTGGCGGGGGGCGTGGCAGCCAATGCTTCCGTGCGCGCGGCGTTGGAAGAACTCGCCCAAAAGCACGGCATGCGCTTTACCGCGCCGCCGCCAAAGCTGTGTACCGACAATGCGGCCATGATCGCATGGGCGGGGATCGAACGGCTGGCGCTGCCTGACTTCGCGCCCGATCCGCTCGACATATCGGCACGGCCGCGCTGGCCACTCGACGCCAGCGCCGAACCGGTGCGCGGGGCAGGAGTAAAGGCATGAAGGTGGGGGTTCTGGGTGCCGGTGCCTGGGGCACGGCGCTGGCGCAGATGGTGGCGAGCGATGGCAGCGACGTGCTGCTGTGGGCGCGCGAGGCCGCGCTGGTGGATGAGATCAACTCCAGCCGCACCAATGCGACCTACCTTCCCAGCGCCAGACTGGCCGAAAGCATCCGCGCGACCGACGATCTTGCCGAAATGGCCAATCTCGACGTGCTGCTGGTGGTCACTCCGGCGCAGCATATGGGCAGCGTGCTCGAAGCCATGCCCGCCCATCCACGCGATCTCATTTTGTGTTCCAAGGGGATCGAGGCCGGGACGGGCCGTCTGATGAACCAGGTCGCCCGTGATACCGCATCCGGCAGCGACATCGCCGTGCTGTCCGGCCCGACCTTCGCCCATGAAGTGGCCGCCGGATTGCCCGCCGCCGTGACGCTCGCATGTGGCGGCAGGCAGGCGCAGTGGAAGCGCATTTCCCCTGCCATCGCCCGCCAGACCTTCCGGCCCTATTATTCCGACGACGTGACCGGCGCGGAGATCGGCGGCGCGGTGAAGAACGTGCTAGCCATTGCCTGCGGCGTGGTCGACGGGCTGCAGCTTGGCCAGAACGCCCGCGCTGCCCTGATCGCGCGCGGCTATGCCGAAATGCTCCGCTTCGGCGAGGAAAAGGGCGCCAAGGCGGAAACGCTCACCGGCCTGTGCGGTCTGGGCGATCTCGTCCTTACCTGTTCCTCCACCTCCAGCCGCAATTTCTCGCTCGGCAAGGCGCTTGGCGAAGGCAAGAGCGCCGCGGAACTGATGGCCGATCGCCGCACCGTGGCCGAAGGCGCGCATACCGCGCCGGTGCTGGTGGAACTTGCGGCGCGCCATGGCATCGCCATGCCGATCGTCACCGCAGTCTATGACCTGCTACGGGGCGATAATCCGCGCGAAGTCGTGCAGGGCCTGCTGGCACGCCCGCTGAAAGCCGAGCAGGAACCCGGCGGGTGACAGCCACCACCAATGACGAAGACCTGTCCGCCCTGGCCAAAGGCGGCAAGCAGAATGTCCTCGGCTTCCTGCTGAGGCTGCTGGCGCGCATCCCCTTCCTCTTCATCGCGGGCCGTCTCTACGGCCTCGACGCTACCGGGCGTTTTGCTTCCGCGCTGGTCGTGGTCGAGCTGACCGCGCTGATCTGCGCCATGGGCGAAAAGCGCGGCCTCGCCCAGCGTTTGGCCGATGGCGAGAAATACCACCCTGCCAATCTCGTCTATGACGGGATGCTGCTCGCGCTGCTCTTCTCCGGGATCGCTGCGGCCTTCTTCTGGCTGGTGCCCGCCCCGCTCTTCCCTAGCGGCGAATATACCGAGCTCGACCGGCTCATCGTGCTGGCCATTCCGGGGTACGCGCTGACTGAAATCGTGCTGGCCGCGCAGGCCTATAAATACGATATCGCCACCACGGTCCGCGCGCGGGCAATCGTGGAGCCATGGACCATCTCGATCATGGCGGGCGCGTTCTATTTCGTGCCTGCCCTTTCGGATTCGGGCCTGTCGATGGCCTATCTCGTGTCGATCTATGCAGGCCTTGCCACCGGCGTGTGGGCATTCGTCCGCAGCTATGGCAAGCCGCTGGGCTGGCGGCCCAGCCCCGACTACATGGGCAAGATCGTCCTGCGCGCCCTGCCGCTGGCGACTGCCGACGCGATTGAATGGGGCACGCGCCGGGTCGACGTGTTCATTCTCGGCCTGTTCGCCGCCCCGTCTGCCGTCGGCGTCTATTACATGGCGCAGCAGGTCGCCAGCCTGCCGCAGAAGCTGAAGACCAGCTTCGAGCCCATACTTGGCCCGGTCATTACGAAAAACCTGAAGACCAAGAATTACGAAGCCATTGCCAAACAGGTCTGCCAGGTCGGCTTCTGGATCATCGCCGCTCAAGCGGGCATCGGGCTGGCGCTAGGCGTGCCGGGCGAGGCGATCATGGGCCTGTTCGGGCCGGATGCGGTTGGCGGCACAGGGGCGCTGGCCTTCCTGCTGCTGGCCGAGGTGGTGGCGGCCACCGCCGTGGTTTCCGAAGCAGTGCTGGTCTATGTCGCGCGGGTCCGCAATCTGTGGATTTCGATCGCCACGATCGCGCTTCAGGCGGTGCTTACCATCATCCTTATCAAGGTGGTCATGGCTTACGGCTATGGCGAGCCGTTCAAGGCAGCCGCCGCAGCCATGGCGTTGATGATCGCGCTCGGCGTGGCCAGCCTGGTCAAGGCGCTGCTGCTGACCAAAATCCTCGGCCACGGGATCAACAACTGGCGCTGGGCGCTCGTCTATGCTGCCGCGCCGGCGACGCTGGTGGGCTACCTGGCTACCTATTTGCCCGAATGGGCCGAACTGGCGCTGGGTGTCCCCGCAATCCTTGCGACATACGGCTTCGTGATCTGGAAACGCGGCTTCGGGCCGGAAGATCGCGTTCTCTTCAGCAAGAAAAAGAAAGAAGCCGAAGAAGTACTGCCTTAATAGCCAATCGGAATTAGGGGTGCATTGGCGAGTTTTCTATGCAACCCATGTCCAGGTTGGAACTTGGGGGATTGGCATGAGGTATTCTGGATTGGCAACGGCCTGCGCCATGCTGGCGATTACAACCGGCTGTGCCACGAACGATAAAGAAGAGTTACAGCAAAGAAGCAGCGATGCTCAACAGGCCGCAAGCGATAAGCCTACGCCTCCGCCACCACCACCACCGCCGCCGCCTCCACCGCCATTAGGTGCCATGGCATCCCAAGCCACGATCTCTGTCAGTGCATCTCCTGTCGGAACCCCAGGGCAGGCTGCGACCGGTAGTGAGAGCGCTGCAGCCAGCGATGCGACATATCGCTATTTTCCTCCGGTCTTCGTCCCCTCCCCGCCAAGCAGGGACCAGTATGACGGCGAAGAAATCTCTTCGGTAAAACTGGTCGCCAGCGAACCGGTCTCGACCTTTTCAGTCGACGTGGACACCGCCTCCTATGCCAACGCCCGCCGTTTCATAAGCGAAGGCTCGTTACCGCCACAGGCCGCAGCTCGTACCGAAGAATTCATCAACTACTTCCGCTATGATTACGATCTGCCCGAAGATCGCACCCGGCCGTTCTCGGTCAACACCGATGTGGCGGCAACGCCGTGGGATGCGAACACACGGCTCGTGCGGATTGGACTGGCCGGGTACGAACTCCCGCACCAATCGCGGCAGCCTGCCAATCTCGTCTTTCTCCTCGACGTCTCCGGTTCGATGTCGAGCCCGGACAAATTGCCGTTGGTGAAAACGGCGATGCGGCAGCTGGCGGGGCAATTGACCGAGGAGGACCGCGTCTCGATCGTGGTCTATGCCGGGGCGGCAGGGGTAGTGCTCGAACCGACCAATAGCGAAGCCCGGATCAAAGACGCTATCACGCGCTTGAATGCTGGTGGCTCGACGGCAGGAGGCGCTGGCATCCAGCTTGCCTATTCGCTTGCCGAAGCCAACCGGATCGAAGGCGGTGTGAACCGGGTAATCCTGGCAACCGATGGCGATTTCAATGTCGGCATTTCCGACAAGGACACGCTTATCCAGCTGATCGAGCAGAAGCGCGAAAGCGGAACCACGCTGACGGTCCTCGGCTTTGGTCGCGGCAATCTCAATGATGCCATGATGGAGCAGATCGCCGATAACGGTAACGGCAATTACGCCTATATCGACAGCGCGATCGAAGCCCGCAAGGTTCTTGGCGACGAGATGGGTGCGACGCTTTTCACCATTGCCAAGGACGTGAAGATCCAGGTGGAATTCAACCCTGCCGTGGTGAGCCAGTATCGCCTGATAGGATATGAAAACCGCATTCTGCGCGAAGAGGATTTCGATAATGATGCGGTGGATGCGGGGGACATCGGCGCAGGCCACCAGGTCACTGCCCTCTATGAAGTGGTGCCCGCAGGTGCCGAAGGCTGGGTTGCCGACCGCCGGTACGAAGGCAAGCCCGACGCACGCGCAACCCAGCTCGCGGCAGAGGCGGCGTATATCAAACTGCGCTACAAGCTGCCCGATGAGGATACGTCCAAACTGATCAGTTACACCCTGCCTACCAGCGCTCTAAAAACCGATCGCGCACCTAGAGGCGACTTTGCCTTTGCAAGCGCGGTCGCAGCATTCGGGCAGAAACTGCGGGGAGATCCGATGCTTGCCGAGTTCAGCTATGCCAACATAGCGAACCTCGCTGGTCGCCAGAGCGATTTCTTCCGTCAGGAGTTCGTCGAGTTGGTGAAGACTGCGGACGCTCTGGAATAGGCACCTTGGCAGGCGAGGTCGCGGGCGGCTAAGAGCCGAGCATGGCTGCGCGCATTATCATCGCTTTCGGAGCACTGCTGGTGATGGCGATCGGTTGCGTTTCCGTATTCACGGATCGGGCCGAACGCATGGCGGATGAACTGTCGACAAAGGCCCAGGCCGCCCTCGCCCGGCAGGATCTCGCCATGGTCGAAGCCGATTTCTCGAGCGGAACGGGTTCGCCCTCGCGCCATCCGGTGCTGTCCGGCGGAGACGACCTCAGCGACGAACAGCGCACCCGCGCGGCGCAGGTCGTCGCTTCCATCCCCGGTGTCGGCGGGGTCTCCTGGGTCGATGGCACGGCCAATGCCGCCAGCAGCGAACCGACGTACGAGCCGCTCCATTGCCAGGAAGATGTCGACGGCCTGCTGCGCACCCGCACCATTCGGTTCGAAGAAGCCAGTACCGCCCTGATCCCGGCCAGCCGCATGCTGCTGGACGAAGTGGCGGATGCGCTCGAGCCTTGTGTGGGCGCGATCATCGCCATCACCGGCCATACGGACAAGTCCGGCAATGAAGCGGACAATGTATCGCTCAGCATGGATCGTGCCCGGGTCGTGCGCGAAGCGCTGGTTCGCCGCGGCATCCCCCGCGAAGGCCTGCGAGCCCGTGGTTATGGATCAAGCCGGCCGGTATCCAGCCTGACCGCCGAGGATCCGGCCAATCGCCGCATCGAATTTTCCGTGATACGGATGGAACCGCTCAAGCCCACCCCGGTCGACACGCCTGGGCCGCGGTGAAGGGAGAGATCGATGCCCATCTGGTTTGAAGTCATCGCCCTGATGCTGGTCGCCTACGGGATCGGCCTCACCATCGGCTTTACCCTGTGGGGCCGCGGGCAGGTGACAGAGGTAGAAGACACGAAGGAAGAGTTATGAACCAACTGCTTGCCGAATACTGGTATCTGCTGGCCATCGCGCTGGTGATCGGTCTCGTCGTTGCCTGGTATCTGTTCCGCAGCACCCGCCGCACCAAGGTGACCGGCGCCAGCCGGGGCGATGTGCTGGACGAAGGCGCGCAGAAGGCACAGCGCAACTCCGCGCTGGTCGATGCGCCCCCCGCCGCCGCACGCGATCCGCAGCCTGTTTCCACCCCTACCGGCCTTGGCGGCAGCGGCGCGGCAGTCGCTGCGAGCGCCGAAGTGTCGCAGGTCAAGGTAACGCCTGCCACCCCCAATCCGGTTGGAACAGAGAGCAACGATCTTACCCGCATCAAGGGCGTAGGCCCGAAGCTGGCTGCGCGGCTGCACGAACTCGGCATTACCTCCTTCGCGGAAATCGCATCCTGGACCGATGCCGATATCGACCGGATCGATGCCGAACTCGGCCGCTTTCAGGGGCGCATCCGGCGTGATGACTGGGTTGGTCAGGCGGGCCTGCTGGCAGAAGGCAAAACCGCGGAATATCAGGATCGCTACGGCGCAGGGGCGTAATCCGGGAACCTCTTCGCAATCCGCAGGTTGATTTACCTTGGGTCGGAGCAAACGAGGAGAGGCTGGATGTTGCAGTCGAAGCCGTTACGCGTACTTGTCGCCGAAGATGAAACCATCGTCGGCCACGATCTGTGCGAGACCGTATCCGAAGCAGGTTACATTGTCGAAGGTCCGTTCGAAGATCTGTCCAGCGCCATGCTCGCCTATCAGAAGACCAAGCCCGATATCGCCATCCTAGATGTCCAGCTGGGCGATGGGATCGTCTACCCGCTGGCCGAACAGATGATGGCGGAAGACGTGCAGGTCATCTTCCATTCCGGTCGATTGACGCCCGACGAGGTCGCGATCCGCTTCCCGCGGGCGCAGACCTTGGCGAAGCCGTGCCCCCCTTCGGAAGTGATCGACTCCGTCCAGCGGGCAACGCAGCTCAACTGAACGCCTAAACGGCTTCCGGGCCGATGCGCCCGGAACAGTTGGCCTCCGGTATCCATTCCTTGAAGCAAACCCTCCAAGGAAAGGAAGCCCATGTCGCTGCAGAAAATGATCGATACCCACCCGCAGGTGAAGGACGAAACCGAGGAGCTTATCCTCGCCGCGCGGCACGCAATGTTGTGCTCGCTCTTCTGCACCAGCTGCGCCGATGCGTGCGTCGCCGAGGATGGCGATATGGCGCAATGCATCCGCTATTGCTCGGACACCGCCGATATCTGCGCCGCCACCGCCCGCCTTGCCGTGCGCCGTACCGCGCAGAATATCGACGTGCTGCGCGCCCAGCTCGAACTGTGCATCAAGGCCTGCGAAACCTGCGCCGAGGAATGCGAGAAGCATGACGACCCGCATTGCGCCATGTGCGCCAAGATGTGCCGCGAATGTGCCGATGATTGCCGCAAGGCGCTCCCCCTCGTGAAGTAAGGCTGTTGCGATGCAAGGTAATTGGGGCGGCTTTCATGTCGCCCCCTTCCCTTTCGTCGCGCGAATTTGATGCCGCCTTGACGCCGGCCCGTGCTAGGCGGCCTTGACCCGATATCAGGGCAGGTCCAGCGGGTTTATGCACCTCTTGCGTACCCCCCGCCGCTCTGCCATCGGCAGATAAAGTTACAAAGGAGACCACATGGCTGGAATGGTGCCGTTCGACTGGCAGGATCCCTTCAACCTCGATGAACAGCTGACCGAGGAAGAGCGGATGATCCGCGACGCAGCGCATGGTTTTGCGCAAGGCGAACTCCAGCCGCGTGTGATCGAGGCGTTTTCGCAGGAAAAGGACGCGCCCGAACTCTTCCCCATGATGGGCGAAGCAGGCCTGCTCGGCGCGACTATTCCCGAAGAATATGGCGGCGCTGGCGCGGGTTATGTCGCTTACGGTCTCATCGCGCGCGAGATCGAGCGGGTCGACAGCGGCTATCGCTCGATGGCCTCGGTCCAGTCCAGCCTCGTGATGTATCCGATCCATGCCTATGGCTCGGAAGACCAGCGTACAAAATATCTACCCGGCCTCGCCAGCGGCCAGCTGATCGGCTGCTTCGGCCTGACCGAACCCGATGCGGGCAGCGATCCGGCAGGGATGAAGACCACCGCCAAGAAGGTCGATGGCGGCTATGTCCTCAACGGCTCCAAGACCTGGATTTCCAATTCGCCCTTCGCCGATGTCTTCGTCGTCTGGGCGAAGAGCGAGGAACATGGCGGCGCCATTCGCGGCTTCGTGCTCGAAAAGGGCATGAAGGGCCTGTCCGCGCCCAAGATCGAGGGCAAGATTTCGCTGCGTGCCAGCACCACCGGCATGATCGTGATGGACGAAGTCGAAGTGGGCGAAGACGCGCTGCTCCCCAATGTCGAAGGCCTCAAGGGCCCGTTCGGCTGCCTCAACCGCGCGCGCTACGGCATCAGCTGGGGCGCCATGGGGGCGGCGGAATTCTGCATGCATGCCGCGCGGCAATATGGCCTCGATCGCCAGCAGTTCGGCGTGCCGCTGGCCTCGAAACAGCTCTATCAACTCAAGCTGGCCGACATGCTGACGGAAATCTCGCTCGGCCTGCAGGCATCCCTGCGTGTTGGCCGTTTAATGGATGAAGGCAAGTTTGCCCCCGACATGATTTCCGTGGTGAAGCGCAACAATGTGGGCAAGGCGCTCCACATCGCGCGCCAGTCCCGCGACATGCATGGCGGCAATGGTATTTCGGAAGAATATCAGGTCATCCGCCACATGGTGAACCTCGAAACGGTCAACACCTATGAAGGCACGCATGATGTCCATGCGCTGATCCTTGGCCGCGCCATCACGGGGATTGCAGCATTCTGACGCCGCCACCGCCAACGCGGGCCCGCATGGCGAACGCCACTCGCCATGACGGTGCAACAAGCCTTTCCTACATTTGGAAGGTTTGCCAGAAGACGCGCATGAGCACCTCGCGCCCTTCCGGAACCCGCGCTTTTCAGCGGAAAACCGACCACGGTGTTTTTCTGCCCAGGACCGTGCTCCATGTGCTCCATCCTGTAGGATTTGCCTTATGATCCGCCTCCACGGTTACTACCGCAGCTCCACCAGCTATCGCCTGCGCATCGCGCTGGAACTCAAGGGGCTGGATTACGAATACGTGCCCGTGAACCTGCTCGAGAGCGAGCAGAAGGGCGCCGCCTTCACCAGTCGCAATCCCTTCGGTTCGGTGCCTCTGCTCGAAGCGGGCGGGATGGACCGTGTGCAATCCATGGCGCAGATCGAATGGCTGGACGAAGCCTATACCGACCGGCCGCTGCTGCCTTCCGATCTCGACGATCGCTATGTCGCGCGCGAACTGGCCTATGCTATCGCCACCGAATTGCACGCGCCGCTCAACCTGCCGGTGCTAAAGTATCTGTCGAAGGAATACGGCAAGTCGCAGGACGAGATCGGCGTGTGGTATCGCCACTGGCTTGCCCGCACGCTCGACCCGCTCGAACAGCGGCTCGCGCAGCTCGGCACAGGCGACTTCCTGTTCGATGCCCCCGGCTTCTTCGAGGTCTGCCTGCTGCCCCAGGTCTATAACGCCCGGCGGTTCGAGTTCGACTTCAGCGACAAGCCGCATATCGAACGGATCGAACGCGCCTGTCTCGCATTACCCGAATTCCAGCGCGCCCATCCGGACGCGCAACCCGACAATCCTGACAACAGTTAAGAGAGAGGACTCCCATGAAACTCGCCACGCTCAAGGATGGAACCCGCGACGGCAAGCTGGTCGTCGTCTCCAAGGACCTCACGCGCTATTGCGCCGCGGAAAACATCGCCCCCACCCTCCAGCACGCGCTGGACAATTGGGACACTCTCGCGCCGAAGCTGGAAGCGCTCTACACCGACGTGCAGCATGAAGCAGTGCCGACCGAGCGTTTCCACGAACGCGAAGCACATTCGCCGCTGCCCCGCGCCTATCAGTGGGCCGACGGCTCGGCCTACATCAATCACGTCGAACTGGTGCGCAAGGCGCGCGGTGCCGAAGTGCCGGAGAGCTTCTACCACGACCCGCTGATGTATCAGGGCGGCAGCGACGGTTTCCTCCCGCCGCGTGACGACATCCCCCTGAAGGACACCAGCTGGGGCTGCGACATGGAAGGCGAGATTGCCGTCGTCACCGACGATGTGCCGATGGGCGTTTCGAGCGAAGAAGCCGCCAGCCACATCAAGCTGGTGATGTTGGTGAACGATGTCAGCCTGCGCGGCCTGATCCCCGGCGAACTGGCTAAGGGTTTCGGCTTCTTCCAGTCCAAGCCGGCCAGCGCCTTCAGCCCCGTGGCCGTCACGCCCGATGAACTGGGCGATGCCTGGAAGGACAGCGTCATCCATCTGCCGCTGATGGTCGATTACAATGGCGAACCCTTCGGCCGCGCCAATGCGGGCGTCGATGCCACCTTTAGCCTCTCCGATCTGGTCGCCCACGCCGCCAAGACGCGCGATCTGGGTGCGGGCACGATCATCGGATCGGGCACGGTGTCGAACCAGGGCCCCGATGGCGATCCNGGCAAGCCGGTGGCGGAAGGCGGCCTCGGCTACAGCTGCATCGCGGAAATCCGCATGATCGAAACCATCGCGACAGGCGAAGCCAAGACGCGCTTCATGGCACCGGGCGACACCGTCCGCGTCGAGATGAAGGATGCCGAGGGCCATTCGATCTTCGGCGCAATCGAGCAGAAGGTGGTCGAAGCCTGATCTTCGGGCCCGCAGCGACACTTCGTCTCGAGTAAACATGCGGGCCGGCAACGGATCCGGCGATTAAGGTCTGTTCGATGGATTTTCTGGATACCCAGGCGACATTCCTCCTCGTCGGCATCCTGCTGCTGACAACCGTCTTGGCCGGCAGCGTTTCCAGCCGCTTCGGCCTGCCCGCGCTTATCGGCTTTCTCGGCCTTGGCATGCTGGCCGGTATCGACGGACCGGGCGGAATAGACTTCGAGAACTTCGCGCTCGCCCAGGCGATCGGGATGGCATCGCTGGTCTTCATCCTGTTTTCGGGCGGACTGGACACCGATCTGAAGGATGTCCGGCGTGTTGCCGCACCGGCGCTGCTGATGGCTTCTGTCGGCGTGCTCATCAGTGCGGGCATCGTGGCGGGCGCGGCGGTTCTCCTGCTCGACATCGCCCCAGCCCAGGCCGCGCTGCTGGGCGCGATCATCGCCTCAACCGACGCGGCGGCGGTCTTCGCAATCCTGCGCTCCACCGGGCTCGACCTTCATGGCGACGTGCCTGCTCTGATTGAAGTGGAATCGGGCTCCAACGATCCGATGGCGATCTTCCTCGTCGGCGCCGTCCTGCTCTTCATATCGGAGCCATCCGCCTCGCCCCTGACGCTCGTACCGGAGTTTCTGATCCAGATGATCATGGGCGCAATCATCGGTGTCGCCGTGGGCTTCGCCATGCCTGCCCTTCTGAAACGCGGGGGCTATCGTCAGGGCGGGCTCGCCTTCGTGATCTCGATCGCCGCCGCGCTCATAGCCTTCGGCGCTGCCGAACTGTTTTCGGGTAACGGCTTTCTGGCCGCCTATCTGGCGGGTCTGGTCGCGGGCAGCCGCTCCTATGCCGCCAAGCGGACGGTCTCGACCTTTCAGGACGGCATGGCATGGCTTGCACAGGTGGCGATGTTCCTGACGCTTGGGCTGCTCGTCACTCCATCGCAGCTTGGTCCGGTGTTCGTGCCGGGCATCGCCATCACTGCGATCCTGATGTTCATCGCCCGCCCGGTGAGCGTGTTCCTATGCCTTGCCCCGTTTCGCCAGTTCGCCTGGCGATCCAAGCTGTTCGTCTCCTGGGCAGGTCTGCGCGGTGCCGTACCCATCGTGCTGGCGACCTTCCCCATCGTTGCCGGCGTCGAGGGGGCATTTGCAATCTTCAATGTCGTTTTCTTCGTGGTGCTGCTGTCCAGCGTCATCCAGGGCCCGACCATCAACTGGGTGGCCAACCGTCTCGCGATCGCCGACCATGAAAGCCGCGCCTCTCAACGGCAACGCGGCCGTGAGGAAGCCCAGCCGTGAGCAGCCCGAACCCCAGACGTAGGCTTGTCCTGATTGCGCTACTGCTGGCAGTGGTGATCGGATTGCCCCTGCTCGCTACGGGCGGTTCGCCTTGGGTAGAAGAGAAGCGAGCGGCCAGCGGAGAGCAGGTCGCCGCCGCGAAGGAGCTCGCCCAGACAGCCCGGTCAAGCCGCGAAACCGGCAAACCTGTTAGTCTGACGCTGAACAATCCCGACCTGGCAGCGCTTTCTGCAATGGCGAGCCAAGGGGCCGCACCGGCCCGCGTGGATGCTCGGATCGAAGACGGCGTTTTGACGGTTACCGGAAGCCGGCCCCTGCTCTGGCGCTGGCTCAACATCCGCGCGCAGACCAGCGGGACCAGCAAGGGCCTGCCCGAATGGCGCGTACAGATCGGTGCGATCCCCCTTCCGGGCTGGCTTTCCCGCTGGGGGCTGGAGCAACTCCAGCAACGCTATGTCGGCAAAGACAGCGGCTTGCCTCCGCTCGACACGATCCTTCGCAAGCTCACAGTTGAACAGGAAAGCGTGGCCGCGAGTGTCTTGCTGCCCAAGGGGAGCCTGCTGGTACATGCCGCAGCGACCGGCACATCCACGTTGGATGAGAAGGAGATATCCAGGCTCTACTGCAGACTGGTCGAAGCGCAGCAAGCCAAGCCAGCGAAATCTCTGGCTGCCCAAGTACGCCGTGCGCTGACCGCTACCGAAGCGAGCCCGGAGGGTCATCGCACCGCCATCATCGCACTCGCCCTCATCACGGCTACGCCCGAAAGAATGCACCTGGTTGGCGACGATGCGGCGCTCAAGGCATGCGCGCCGCCAGCAAACATGACGCCGATAACCCTTCACGGCAGGGCCGACTGGGCGATGCATTGGGCGCTATCGGCGGCGCTGGAAACCGCGACCGGAAACCGGCTTGGCGGGCTGATCGGCGAATGGAAGGAACTCGCAGACACCAAGGCCGGAGCTGCAATGTTGGCCCCGGAAGACCCCAGCGGGTTTTCCTTCGTTGACCTCGCCAGCGACAGGGCTGGGCTTCTGACAGCCCGGCGACTGACCGATCCACGCCACTTTGCCAAGACCCGCGCGAGACTTCTCAAGGCGAGCGAGAATACACTGCTTCCTGCAGCGGCTCTGAATCTCAACGACGGGCTTACGGATGCACAGTTCGTCGCGCAATACGGCGCGCTTGACGACCCGCGTTACCAAGCCAAGGTCCGGGAGATAGACGCAATGCTGCGACGCGGTGGAATCGACTGACGAAAGCCGTCCCGCCGCGGCGTCCACTCAAATGGAGCGTGCGATCACCATCTTCATGATCTCGTTGGAACCGCCGAAGATACGCGTGATGCGGCTGTCCCGATACATCCGCGCAATGGGGTAATCGTTGATGTAGCCAGCGCCGCCATGGAGTTGCAGGCATTTGTCGACCACTTCCCCCTGCAATTCGGTGACCCAGTACTTGGCCATGCATGCGGTCGGCACGTCGAGCTTGCCTTCCAGATGTTTGGCAATGCAGTCATTGACGAAAATACGGGCCGCAGTGCCCCGCGCCTTGAGATCGGCGAGGGTGAACTGCGTATTCTGGAAATCCCAGATCGTCTTCCCGAAGGCCTTGCGGTCCTTCACGTAAGCGACCGTCTCTTCCAGCGCGCGTTCGATCGTGGTCATGGCGCCCATGGCGATAATCAGGCGCTCTTGCGGCAGCTCGCCCATCAATTGATAGAACCCCTGCCCTTCCACGCCGCCCAATACGGCATCCGACGGCACGAAGACGTCATCGAAGAAAAGCTCCGACGTATCCTGTGCGTCCAGCCCGACCTTGTCGAGTTTCTTGCCCCGCTGGAAACCTTCCGCGCCCTCGGTCTCCAGCAGCATGAGCGAAATGCCCTTGGCGCGTTCCTTCGGATCGGTTTTGGCTACGACAATAATGAAGTCGGCAGTCTGGCCGTTGGAGATATAGGTCTTGGCCCCGTTGATACGGTACCCGTTACCATCCTTGATCGCGGTGGTGGTGATCGACTGAAGATCGGATCCCACTCCCGGTTCGGTCATGGCAATCGCGCTGACCAGTTCGCCAGTGACCAGCTTGGGCAGGTATTTCTTCTTCTGCTCCTCCGTCCCGTGCCGCACGAGATAGGGCAGGATCACGGTATTGTGCAGGCTTGCCGAGAAGCCCTCAACGCCGTGTTTGCCCTGCTGATCGATCACGACCATTTCATGGCGGAAATCGCCGCCGTGACCCCCATATTCTTCAGGCACTGATGTGCCGAGCAAACCGGCGTCGCCAGCCTCGCGCCAGAATTCGCGTTCGACCTGACCGTCCTCTCGCCATTTCAGGACGCGCTTTTCCGGGGCGTGCTTTTCGTAGAACTTACCCACTGCGTCGGCGAAGATCGAGATCTCCTCATCTTCCATGAAAGCGGGCTGCGGCACGTCGATCACTCCCATCTTACTTCCCCTTCCAGTTTGGGGTACGCTTTTCGGCAAAGGCGGCGGCGCCTTCACGGGCATCTTCGGACATGAAGACAGGGCCGATAAGTTGAGCTTGCTTGTCGTAACGTTCGTCCATTGCCCAGCCGCGCGAATCCTTTACGATTTGCTTGGACACGCGGACGGCCAGCGGGCCATTGGCAGCGATGCGCGCGGCCAGTTGTTTTGCCTCGTCCAGTGCAGAGCTGTCGGTCACGCGATTGATCAGCCCAAGCTCGTAGGCGCGATCGGCCCCAATGAATTCCCCGGTCAGTGCCAGCTCCATGGCGATCCGTTCGGGGATCTGGTCAGGCAGCATCATCACCCCGCCCGCAGCTGCGACCAACCCGCGCTTGACCTCGGGAATACCGAATTTGGCGTTGCGGTGAGCCACAACGAGATCGCAGGCGATCATCAATTCGAGACCGCCGGCAAGGGCATAGCCTTCGACCGCCGCGATCAGGGGTTTCTTCGGCGGAGACTGCACCACGCCACCGAAACCGCGGCCTTCGATGCTGGGGGATTCGCCGCGCAGGAAGCCTTTGAGGTCCATGCCCGAGCAGAACGTGCCGCCAGCGCCGGTCAAAATGCCGACGCGAAGCCCGTCATCTTCATCCAAACGATCCATGGCCGCGGCGATGCCTTCGGCGGCGGCTTTGGTCATGGCGTTCTTGGCATCGGGGCGGTTGATGGTGACGATCAGGATACCGTCATCGACCTGGGTCAGGACCTCGTCTGACATTCGCTCTCTCCATTTCGTTTTGAAACTGTTCTTGCTCCCTAGCTGCGGGACGCTTACGCAAACGTCAACCGGCATTTGCCGCAATAAACGATTAGTCGAGAGGATCATGCCATGGGCGAAGCTTACATTATCGACGCTGTCCGGACGCCGCGCGGGATCGGCAAGCAGGGCAAAGGCGCGCTTGCCGCGATGCATCCGCAGCATCTGGCGGCGACGGTGCTGAAGGCGATCCGGGACCGCAACGGGCTGGATACGGCGACTGTCGACGATGTGATCTGGTCCGTCAGCACGCAGGACGGAATGCAGGCCGGAGACCTAGGCCGGATGGCCGCGCTAGATGCAGGCTATGACGTGACTTCGTCCGGAACGACGCTCGACCGTTTCTGCGGCGGCGGAATAACTTCGGTGGCGCTGGCCGCAGCGCAGGTGATGAGCGGCATGGAAGACTGCGTGGTCGCAGGCGGAACCGAAATGATGAGCCTGACCGCCCAGCTAGCGAAAGAGAAGATGGCGGCCGGGCTCAAGCCCCCGATGATGGGCAGCTACAACGCGCGCCTGCAGGCGATGCACCCCCAGAGCCATCAGGGCGTGTGCGGAGATGCCATCGCCAGCATGGAAGGATTTACGCGCGAGGAACTGGACGAGGTCGGCTACCGCAGCCAGCAGCGCGCCGCAGCGGCTATTGCCGATGGCCGGTTCGACAAATCGCTGGTCCCGGTCACCGATGATGACGGCAACGTCCTGCTCGACAAGGAAGAGTTCCCCCGCCCGCAGACGACCAAAGAAGGGCTGGCCGAACTCGAACCCGCCTTCGCGAAAATTGCCAACGTTCCTCTGGACAAGAAAGGTACTACCTTTGCCGGTCTGGTGAATGCCAAATATCCCGATCTCGAGATCGAGCATTTCCACCATGCCGGCAACAGCTCGGGGGTCGTGGACGGGGCCGCAGCGGTTCTTGTCACGTCGAAGGAATACGCCGGGAAACACGGCCTAAAGCCCCGCGCGCGGATTGTCGCGACCGCGAATATGGGCGACGATCCCACCCTGATGCTCAACGCGCCCGTGCCGGCAGCGCGCAAGGTGCTCGAAAAGGCCGGGCTGACTACCGAAGACATCGATCTTTACGAGATCAACGAAGCTTTCGCGGTGGTAGCGGCCAAATTCGTGCGCGATCTCGGGCTGGATTGGGACAAGGTCAATGTGAACGGCGGATCGATCGCGCTCGGCCATCCGATCGGCGCGACCGGTTCAATCCTGATCGGCACCATGGTGGACGAGCTCGAACGCCAGCAAAAGCGCTTCGGCCTCGTCACCATGTGCGCCGCGGGCGGGATGGCCCCTGCGATCATCATCGAACGGGTCGAGGACTTCGTCGACTGATCCCGCCCGCGATCCTGCCGTCTATTTCAGCGGCAGGATCTGGCTGATGATGTGATCGGCCGCCTCTTCGGGGCTCATCGATACCGTATTGACGCGAATTTCCGGGTTTTCCGGTTCCTCATAGGGGCTGTCGATCCCGGTGAAATTCTTGAGCTTGCCCTCGCGCGCCTTGCGGTACAGCCCCTTCACATCGCGGGCCTCTGCCACGTCGAGCGGGGTGTCCACATGGATCTCGATGAATTCGCCCTCGCCCATCATGTCGCGCACCAGCTGCCGATCCGCACGGAACGGGCTGATGAACGCGGTCAGCACGATCAGCCCTGCATCGGTCATCAGCTTGGCGACTTCGCCGATCCGGCGGATGTTCTCGATCCGGTCGCTCTCGGTAAAGCCGAGATCCTTGTTGAGACCATGCCGCACATTATCGCCATCGAGCAGGAAGGTGTGGCGGTTCATGATCGCCAGCTTCTTTTCGACTTCATTGGCAATGGTCGACTTGCCCGATCCGGACAGGCCGGTGAACCACAACACGCGCGGCTTCTGGTTCTTCATCGCGGCGTGATCGTCGCGTGTGATATCGACCGCCTGCCAGTGGACATTCTGCGCACGCCGCAGGCTGAAATTGAGCATCCCTGCGCCGACTGTCCGGTTAGTGATCTTGTCGATCAGGATGAACCCGCCCAGTGCGCGGTTTTCGGCATAGGGTTCGAACACGATCTGGCGGTCGGTGGTAATCTCGCTCACGCCGATAGAATTGAGGCCGAGCGTCTTTGCCGCAAGATGCTGCATCGTATTGACGTTGATCTCGTACTTCGGCTCGGAAACCGTCACGCTGACTAGCTGCGTGCCCAATTTCATCCAGTAGGCACGGCCCACGACAAGCGGGTTCTCGTCCATCCAGACCAGCGTGGATTCGAACTGGTCGGCGACTTCGGGCGGGCTGTCCGCAGCGGCGAGGACATCTCCGCGCGAACAATCGATTTCATCGTCGAGCGTGATCGTGACGGACTGCCCTGCGACCGCTTCTTCCAGCTCACCGGCCATGGTGACAACCGCTTTGACCGTGCTTGTCTTGCCCGAAGGAAGCGAACGAACCGTGTCCCCCGGTTTTACGCTGCCGCTGGCAATCAGGCCAGAGAAACCCCGAAAGTCGAGGTTGGGCCGATTGACCCACTGGACGGGCATACGAAACGGCTTCGCTACGTTTTCGTCCAGACGCACCTCGACGCTTTCGAGATGCTCCATCAGCGTCGGGCCATCGTACCAGCCCGTATTGTCCGATTTGCTGGTGATGTTGTCTCCGGCGAGCCCGGAAATCGGTATGGCGGTGAAGCTCTCAATCCCTATGCTCTCTGCGAAGGCACGGTAATCGGCGATGATCGCGTCATATTTCGCCTGATCGTAATCGATGAGGTCCATCTTGTTCACTGCCAGCACCAGGTTCTTGATGCCGAGCTGGTGGCACAGGAAACTATGGCGCTTGGTCTGCACCAACACTCCCTTGCGCGCATCGATCAGAATGCAGGCGAGATCGGCAGTCGACGCACCCGTGACCATGTTGCGCGTATATTGTTCGTGACCCGGACAATCGGCCACGATGAACTTGCGGCTCTCGGTCGAGAAGAAGCGATAGGCGACATCGATAGTGATGCCCTGTTCACGCTCTGCGGCGAGACCATCGACCAGCAGGGCGAAATCGATGTCTTGGCCCTGCGTGCCCACCCGCTTGCTGTCGTTTTCGAGCGCCGCCAGCTGGTCTTCGAAGATCATCTTGCTGTCGTAAAGCAGGCGCCCGATCAGCGTGGACTTTCCATCATCCACACTGCCGCAGGTGATGAAGCGCAGCATCGTCTTGTGCTGATGCTTTTCGAGATAGGCATCGATATCCTCGGCGATGAGAGCATCTGTCTGGTAAATCTTGTCCGACATCAGAAGTAGCCCTCCTGCTTCTTCTTCTCCATCGAGGCATCGCCGCTGTCCTTGTCGATCACGCGGCCCTGCCTTTCCGATGTGGTTGTCAGCAGCATTTCCTGAATGATTTCGGGCAGAGTCGCGGCCTTGCTTTCGACTGCGCCGGTCAGCGGGAAGCAGCCCAATGTGCGAAAGCGGATCGAGCGTTCGGTAATGTCAGGCCGCTTGCCCATGACCTTTTCAAGCCGATCGATATCGTCGGCCATGAACAGGCCACCTTCATATTCGAACGTCGGCCGCACGGCGGAGAAGTACAGCGGCACGATCTCGATATTTTCGAGGTGGATGTACTGCCAGATGTCGAGTTCGGTCCAGTTGGACAGCGGGAAGATGCGGATGCTCTCCCCCTTCTTCTTTTTCGCGTTGTAGAGGTTCCACAATTCCGGGCGCTGCGCCTTGGGGTCCCACCCGTGGCTGGCCGTGCGGAAGGAGAATATCCGTTCCTTCGCGCGGCTCTTTTCCTCATCTCGGCGGGCCCCGCCAAAAGCCGCGTCGAAGCCGTATTTATCGAGCGCCTGCTTCAAGCCTTGGGTCTTCCACATATCGGTGTGGAGCGGCCCGTGGTCGAAGGGGTTGATGCCCATTTCCTGCGCTTCGGGATTCTGGTGGACAAGCAGTTCCATGCCGGCCTCTTCCGCGCTTCGTTCACGCAGCGCGTACATTTCCTGAAACTTCCAGGTCGTATCGACATGGAGCAAAGGGAATGGCGGAGGCGAAGGATAAAAAGCCTTCTTCGCCAGGTGCAGCATCACCGCGCTGTCCTTGCCGATCGAATAGAGCATCACGGGCTTTTCCGCTTCCGACACCACTTCGCGCATGATGTGAATGCTCTCGGCTTCAAGCCTCTGCAAATGGGTAAGGGTCATGAAATTGGAATTTCCGGCTGAACTTTCTCGGGACCCTTAAAAGATTGCAGCCGCCATGATTGCACGCAAGCGGCGAACTCTCCCCCGCCGAATAGGAAAGTTTGTAACGTCGGAAGACGGATTCCGCAGACCTGCGTCATGGCCCTACCACGATCCAGCATACCGCCCGTAGGCCGGATGACCGTGCATTCTTATCAGCCGAAATGAAAATGGGCGGCCCAATCACTCCGGCCGCCCATCAAGAACTTATCCGGCACGCTTTACTGGTTCGGAGTGTCCACACTCGTATCATCCGTGCTTTCGGCAGCGGGTGTCGTTTCGCCTTGCACGACTTCGCCCGATTGGAAGATCGGACCTTCATTGGGAAGTGATGTAGATGCGGCCGGTTCATCTGTTGCGATGACGACCGGCGATTGAGCGTCGGCAGTACCAGCTACGGGTTCGGTCGCAGGCATAGAGTTCACCGCGGTCTGGCCCGGTTCTACGGTAGCCGCTGGATCCAGAGGGTTGGTGTATCCCTGAACGGTAGTCGTTACTGCGGCAGGAGGTCCATATTCGGAATTCCAGGCTGCCAGATCGACGCGATACTGCTCATACGCACGGAAGAAATCCTCGAAAGCATTTTCGATCCGGGAAAGCGCGGTTGATGCAAACAGGTCGAGCTGGCTCGGCTCTACCGTAAGAGCCTCGTTACTGATGGCAAAGGAGACATCACAAAATGCATCCTGTGCCGGAGGAAGCGCGAAATAGTTGTAGACCTGGGTCATGTAGGAATCCTGCACGTCCCGATAAGTCGAACCGTAACGCTGGCGGAATTCGCTCTGCAACGCACGATTGGTGGCAGAAAGCTCCTTCGCATTGCGCTTCAGAAACGCACCGTAATTGTCCACCAGCCCTATGTATTTCGGATCCTGGCAATTGAGGGCCGCCACGTTGAGCGCTGACCGCAGATTCCAGGTCGTCTGAGCCGGTGTCAGACCAGCGTTGACCGTCTGACGCACGCCGTTGGCCGCGACCATTGGAATGGCCATGCTGGTCGTCGCACTCATGGGCGGTGTTGGCCGTGGCGGAATGACCACAGGCGGAGGAGGCGGCGGTGGAGGCGGTGGAGGCGGCGGCGGGGTTGTACATGCCGCGATGGCGCCGAGCGCTGCGGCCAATGTTGCGATACGGATGGATTGTGTTGAAATGCGGCTCACGGCGACGCCGACCCTCCTCGAAGACTATGTGACATCATCGCCCCGGATAAATTGATGGGGCATGAAGCGATGTCTCTCTTAGCGCTTTGACCGCGCAAAGAAAATGCCCGGAGCGAGAGTTTCGCCCCGGGCATGATTTTTATTCCGTTAGATGCAGTCGGCAAAAGTCGCTTTATTCGCGATTACCAAGGAACTGCAGCAGGAACATGAACAGGTTGATGAAGTCGAGATAAAGGCTGAACGCGCCCATCACGACTGCCTTGCCCGCGTACTCGGTGCCCCGAACGTATGAATATTCGGTCTTGAGGCGCTGGGTATCATAGGCGGTGAAGCCGGCGAAAATCAGCACGCCGAGAATGTTGATGACCAAGCCCATCGCGCCCGACTGAAAGAAGAACGCATTGAGCAACATGGCGACGATGATGCCGACAAGGCCCATAACCAGGAAGCTTCCCCAGCCGGAGAGGTTCTTCTTCGTGGTATAGCCGAACAGACTCAGACCAGCGAAGGCAGCCGATGCAGCGAAGAAAGCCGAAGCAATGGATTCACCGGTGTAGGTAATGAAGATGGTCGACATCGACAGGCCGAACAGAACGGCGAACGACCAGAACATCGCCTGAAGTGTCGTCTTCGAGAAGCGCTGTACGCCGCCGAAACTCAGCACCAGCACAAAGGCCAGCGGTGAAAGCGAGATGATCCAACCCAACGCAGTGGGCTGGAATGAACGGCCGTACGGCGTCTGCACAACGCTGTAGGCGGCCTCAAAAAGAGGAGAGTTGACGAAAAGCAGAGCCACGATGCCCGTCAGCAGAACGCCAGAGGCCATCATGTTATAAATCGACAACATATGCTTGCGCAGCCCAGCGTCGAACGTAACGCCGCGAGCTGCCGGATCGCCAGTACGCGGGACAGACGTCACGTCCGGCCTGCGGTCTGTATCGTTCCAGTTGGCCATTTTCCAAAAACTCCCATGCGCGAGGACGAACCCTGCCTCGCTTCTGATCACAATATCGGTCTTTTACCTACGCATTTCAAGGAAAACCGAAACACACATGCCTAATACGCCGATAACGAAATCAGGCCTCGCCAACCGCTTCCACCATTGCTGCCTCAAGGGCGGCACGGGGCTCTTTGTCCCCCCACAAAACAAATTGGAATGCGGGGTAGAAACGGTCGCATTCCTCGACCGCAATCTCCACCAGTGCCTGGGCCTGATCGAGGCTCAGAAGGCCCTCGTCGCCAAGCAGGGTGCCATTACGGTAAAGGAGGACACAACCGTTGGACCAGATATCGAAATGGCCAAGCCACATCTGCTCATTCGCCAACGCAACGAGTTCGTGTGCAGCGGACCGCTTTTCCGAACCGATGCGAATATCGGGGAGGCAGAGTATCTGCAGGACGCGATCGTCCGATCGCCACACACCGCGTAGTTGATACTTTGCCCAGCTACCCTGAATTTCACCGCAGATTTCATCTGCCGAGACTTCGCATGGCCAGCCCCGCGCGCCGAACAGCGCAACAAGCATGTCGAGAGGCGCTGCATCGTCCTCCACCTCATATCGGCGTTCTGCGGAGTGCATCAGTGAGTTCCCGTCCATCTCATGCCCCACTTGTGCCGATTGGTTAAGGAACTTGGCAATCATGCCGAGCCTCGGTGCTGGGGAGAACATCACCAGCTTGTGCAAAGGTTGTGAACAAGCGACTTTATACGGATAGGTGCCGAAACGGCGACATCCAATCAATCGAGCTTTTCGACCGTTTCGCCATCCTTACTGGAGAAGGTAAAGCTATCGATGCCGATCTGATTGAGCGCAGTAACCATTTCCTGTGCAGCAGCCTCCGAATCATATGGCCCGGACAGCAGTCGGTTGGTGGCTCCCCAACCAGCAACGTAAGGCCCCTTCCCTTTGAGTGCCCCTTCGGCCTTTCGGGATATACGACGCCAGTCGAATGCGAGCGCGTCTCTGTCGCGCCCCGTGGCGACCTGGACCCAGTGTCTCGCCGGATTGGCGGGGGCAGGCGGCGGCCCCACGGGGGCCGGTTCTGTCCCCGCAAGCGCAATAACTTCTTCGCCCCGCGCACTCGTGAAAGTGAAACTGTCGACCCCAATAGCCTTGAGCTTGCCAACAACTGCGCGCGCTTCCTTTGCGCTTCCGTACGGGCCTGCGAGAAGCCGGTTCGCTTCGCCCCAAGTAGCTGTGAAAGCATTTTTACCCGCCAGTTCACCGCCCGCATTGCGGACGATGCGGCGCCAATCGAATGCCAACGCGGAAATGTCGCGCCCCGTTGCTATTTGCACCCAATGGCGAGATGGGCTTGTTGGCTTAGGTGGCTCGTTCGTTTCGCGGGGCACCTCGATCGCTCTTATATCCACTGCTCCTACCCTCGGAGCGGTGGACGAGCTTTCAGCCAAATCCAGGCCTGCGAAGGCTTCGGATACGCTTGCTCTTGGCTCCGATGGTGAAGCAAGGGGTGTCGAAGGCTCGGCGGCAGGTGGCGGCGGCGTGGTTACGACATTGGTCGCTATTTGATTCCGAGCGTCGCCATCGCCCGTCTTTGCAGCCGATAGTTCAGGGCCGTTCTGCGGCAACTCGCGAGAACTAGCGACAGCCGGCAATTCAGCTGAAGGTGTATTCTGCGCAGCCGACGTAGGCATATCACTCACTGCTGCAGAAGGGGACCGCGACGCACGTCGGTTACCCGCGCCCCTTTCAGCCCTGCGCTTTTCTTTCCGACTGGACCGAGGCGAAGATGAGTCGCGATCGGATTTCGCGCCAGACCTGCCGCCAAGAGGAGCGCCCGCCGGAGCGAGACTGCTATCAGCGGTTTTGGCACTCGATGAACCGGAACGTGAATATGCGGCAATATCCGCATCGTCGCGTCCAACGTTCGTACTGCGTGGAAAAACACCCAAGGCACCTGCAGCAGCTTGCTGCGCCGGAGTGAGTTGAGTCATGTAACGCAGGTACGGTTCGATCTGTGCGGAAGCGGCCCCCGGCATCATATCCCGCGCAATCTTTACGGCATCTTCCGTGTCACCCAAGATAGCGAGACCGAACGCACGTGTTCGAAAGGCGGCAAAGTCACCTTTTTCGAGCAGCGGAAGTAGCGTCGCTTCAAATCCAGCCTTGTCGCCTGAAATTGCCTGACTAAGAGCCAGCTTGCGTCGGACGTCTTCATCGGGTCCCGACGCAAGTGCCAAACGGTAAAGTTCCTGAGCACTTGCAGCATCGCCGACCAGATCGAACGCCAATCCTCGTTCGGCAGCCATGGCAGCCAGCGGAATGCCGCCCTTTTCTGCTTCTGCAAACAGGCGAAGCGCTTCGACTGGCCTTCGCGAAAGCGTATAGGCTCTGGCCATTCCGAGCGAGATTCTCGGGTTAGTTGGAGAAATCGCCTGCGCGCGACCAAAAAAACCGATTGCTGCCGCTACATCGCCAAGCCCAAGGGAGGCATCCCCGGCATCGATAAGAGCGGAAACGTCGTTTCCATCCTGCGCAAGTCTTTGCAACGCAGAGCTCAGCTGAGCAGAGTTCGGAGACGGTAACGGCTGAACGACTTCCTGGCTGTACGCACTGTGTCCAGAAGCGACCAGCGCGACAATTGCCGCGCCAGTCCACCATCGTCTCTTAGCTCGGAGCTTCATTCGACTGTCGGGGCGAGAGAAAACCCGCCACACTCCCAATTTACTGGTTGTTCTGGCGACCAAGGAAGCGGGGAATATTCAATCCGCTACCGTTACCCTCGTCATTGTCATCGTCGTCCTCCTCTTTCGAGGCGCTCGATCCACGAGACAGGTTGGCCATGCGCTCGAACAGGGTGCTGCCCTGCGATGCGCCTCCGGCTGGAGCGCCCCCAGGAGGATTGCTTCCACCCCGCCCTCCGGCACCCGCGGCCGAACCGCCACCCTGGCCAGAAAAGAGCGGACTGCGAGCGGGCTGCGCCGAAGTGGCACTACTCGATCCATCGGCCAAACGATGCCGGCCAAGGTCAAGTGCCTCGTCAAAATCAGCCTCGTCCGAAAGATCGAGCGGAGTGGTGACCGAGCGGGGATCCTCATCGGTCCAACCATCATCAGTGCTGCTTCCGCGCGTATAATTCCTATCGTCAGCGGGGGCCGGGACGTTGCCCTGGTCATCGTCATACCGTTCGAAACGCTCGGTATGTTCGTTACGCATTCCGGCGAGCGGATCGACGATGTCATCGACATCGTCGTAGTCCTCATCCTCATCGCCGTAATCGTCACCAGCCCCTGATGGCGAGAGGCCAGCCGGTTTCATCAACGGGCCCTCTTCGTCTTCGCTATCGTCATAGTCCGAAGTTGCAGGCTTGCCGGGCGAACGAAGTTCCGCATCGTAAGTAGGCGAAGGAGCGGGCGCTGGCTCGGCCGACATTCCCTGGTCGAGCTCGAAAGGCTCTTCTTCCGCCTTGCTTTCCTCCAGGTCCAGCACGGGGCGCTGCGGCGCGCGTTGCGGAGCCATCGAGAAATTACGCGGCTGCGCGGGGGTGGACCGGCCATCTTCTTCGATGCCGGTAGCCACGACCGAGACGCGGATCTGCCCATCGAGATCGGGATTGAATGCACTACCCCAGATGATGTTCGCATCGTCATCGACCAATTCGCGAATATGATTTGCCGCTTCATCAACTTCGAGCAGCTTCATATCTTCGCCGCCGATGATGGAGATGATCAC
Source organism: Erythrobacter sp. (assembly GCA_002695185.1). Next base: position 12,252 of record NZOF01000184.1, on the reverse strand, counting down.
TCCTTTGGCACCAGCCATGCTGACGCCATCGAGCAGCGGATTGGCGATGGCACGTTCAGCAGCTTCAAGCGCGCGATTGTCACCTTCCGCTGTGCCGGTACCCATCATGGCCTTACCCATTTCGCTCATGACGGAGCGCACGTCGGCAAAATCGAGATTGATCAGGCCAGGCATAACCATAAGGTCGGTGATCGAGCGAACCCCCTGCTGGAGCACCTCGTCCGCCAAAGCGAAGGCTTCTTTGAAAGTCGTGTCGGCCTTCGCGACCAGGAACAGGTTCTGGTTCGGGATAACGATGAGCGTATCGACATGCTTCTGCAGTTCGTCGATGCCCGCTTCCGCGCTGCGCATGCGGCGCGTACCTTCGAAGAGGAACGGCTTGGTCACCACGCCAACGGTTAAAACACCCTTGCGCCGAGCTGCCTCAGCGATAACAGGCGCGGCGCCGGTGCCCGTGCCGCCGCCCATACCGGCGGCGATGAAGCACATGTTTACGCCTTCCAGCGCATCTTCGATATCTTCGACTGTCTCTTCAGCCGCCGCCTTGCCCACTTCGGGACGCGCCCCCGCGCCCAGCCCTCCGGTGATGTCCGGACCAAGCTGGATGCGCTTTTCTGCAGGCGAACTTGTCAGCGCCTGCGCGTCCGTATTGGCGACGATAAAATCGACACCTTCGATTTCGGCGTCCATCATGTTGGCAATGGCGTTGCCGCCTGCACCGCCAACACCAACGACCATAATTTTGGGGCGCATGTCGTCGCTGGAGGCAGGACCGATATTGATGCTCATTAGGCGTTCCCTTGGGAAAGAATTTTGGCCGAGGCCGTGTCACGCACGCTTTTGGCACAAAGCGATTCGCGTGTGCAAAGGGTAATTGCCGTTATCCACCGCGTTGCACGGCTCGTTTCAACCGAATTTACCCTGAATTCAGAAATATTCGCGTACCGCCTGCACCACCCGGTTGACAAGACCCAGCCCGGAATACCGTCGCGTGGGTTGATAGCTCGGCCCGACGTTGCGGATGTCGATCGGATCCTCCGAGGCATAGAGGCATAGGCCTGCCAGGGTTGCAAAGCCGGGTGTGGCGTGCGCTTCAGGCAGACCGCGCAACGCAGGCGGCTTTCCACGCCGCACCGGTAGGCCGAGAGCACCCTGTACGAATTCCGCAATGCCGTGAAGCTCTGCCCCGCCACCCGTCAGAACCACTTGGCCTCCGTTGGCGCCGGAAAACCCCATGGCCTTCAGGCCCTTGCTGATTTCGGTTGTCATCGTGCCAAGGCGATCGGTGACCACTGAGACAAGTTCTGCGCGAGGTATGCGGTTCTGCTCGTCAGCACCGCGAGCCAGACGTCCGTCGGGCCCTTCCCCTGGAGCATTGACGGGGATCATTTCTCGATGATCGCTCGGCGTAGCAATTGCCGAACCCGACACGCATTTGAGACGCTCTGCCTGCCCGCGCCTTATTCCCAGCGAACTTGCGATAGCGTCGGTTATGTCATTCGACCCGACAGGAATTGAGCGCAAACCAAGGAGCATGCCGCCCGCATGGACAGATACATTGGTGACTTGCGCGCCAATCTCGACCAGAGCGACGCCCAAATCGCGCTCCTCGTTTGACAAGCAGGCATAAGCCGCAGCCAAGGGGCTGGCCACTACCCCTTCGACGTCCAGATGCGCGCTTTGAACTGCCTCGATCAGATTCCGGACCGGCGCGCCATCGGCAAGCGTAACATGCACATCTACCCCTAGCGTTTCGGCATGCAACCCGATCGGATTTGCCACCCCATGTGCGCCATCAAGCGTGTAATGAGCAGGTTGCGCATGCAGTACCATGCGCCCCTCCGGCTGGATGTGATCGCGCGCGGCATACAGAAGGTGCTCGACATCGTCCTCGTCGATGCGGCGCCCCCCTATCGCAACTTCGACACTCGCGATCTTGCTCGACAAACCGGCACCCGCGCATCCGATCCACACACCGGACACAGTCGTGTTCGCGTTTGCTTCAGCCGTTTCCACAGCCGCCCTGATAGCGTGAGTGGCGGCCGTCATGTCGGTCACGTAACCGCGCTTGATACCCTCGGCTTTGCGGTGGGACGAACCGAGCACGATCATCTCGCCAACTTCGCTTTGACCCATGATCATGGACGAAATGCGAAAGGAGCCGATATTGATAGCCGCGAAAACGCGGTTGATCCGTGGCAGCGGAGCATGCGGGGAAGAAGCCATTATTCTGCGTTCCCCAAGGTAAGTCCGCGCGGACATGGCCCATCTTTGCAGCGCAGATAAGCACGATCAGGCACGCGCATGTCGATCGCTACAGCCTTACCTCCGATAAGCCTGTTTCTTCCATCCATCTCCGCAAATTTGACGAGCGCTGCCGGACCTTTGTCGCCTTCCGGCAATGCAAGCATCTGGCCTGTTCCGAAGGTCAGGTTCCAGCGTCGGTTTCCGATCCACTCAGCCGCTGCGATTTGCGGTTTGAGAGCAGGCGCCGCGTCAAGCAAGCGTGTTAGATCAGCCACCTGCTTTTGTGCGCCGGGACCCGATATCACCAGCATATCGGCTGCTTCCTCGCGAGAAACAGGCTCAAGTTCGTGTCCCGTCGCGTCGACCAAGATAAGTCGATCAGGCTTTTGGACGGCGGCATGCGGTTCACGTTCCACAATGTCGATTGTCAGCAGGTCAGGTAGCTGTCGGGAGACCCGGGCATCCGCGACCCAGGGAAGCTCTAGCAGTCGCTCCCTGATTTGTCCGACCTCCACCAAGGGCATAGGGCGGTCCTGTTCGCCCAGCACCCGCTCATATACGACCTGCTCGTTGAGCCTTTCGACCCCGGTCACGCGCACGCGGTCAACTTCGTAACCGGCCCTGCTGGCTGATTTGGCAAGCTCGGCACGCGCGAGTTCAGGAAGACCGGCGTAACTCGCCACCGTCCACGCGACGACAAGCCCAAGCGCGATGATCAGCGTCAGGAAGAATTTATGCCACTGGTCCTCGGTGAACGGCAGAGCCGTCATCGCTCGATCGAGCAATCCCGACGTATGACGTTTTGCGGCCCGAGCCTTCTGGTTTCGACTTCGGGCCGCCGCAGATCGGCGTACGCCAGTGGGTTTGCGACTGACCTTAGCCATCGCTTCCCCGGTCCCGCGCCACGCTACCGTGATGGCGCAATGCAGCTGCAATTATAGTCTCGACCAAATCGCCATATCCAAGTCCGGTTTCCCTGGCCTGTTCCGGTACGAGGCTAAGAGGGGTCATCCCCGGCTGAGTATTGGTTTCCAGCACGAAAAGGCCATCCTCTCCCTGCTCTTCGTCCCACCGGAAATCGGTGCGGCTGGTTCCGCGACAACCTAGAACCTTATGAGCCTTCAACGCGATTTCGAGACACAGGTCGCGAATACGCTCGGGAATATCAGCCGGACAGACATGATCGGTCATACCATCCGTGTACTTTGCATCGAAATCATAGAAGCCGCTCTTGGGCTTGAGCTCAGTCACCGCGAGAGCCCGCGGTCCGTCCTCGAAGTCCACCACAGCAGAGGTCATCTCACGGCCCTTGATGTATGGCTCGGCAAGAAGTTCTGAGAAGCTTTGCCAAGGCCCCTTGGCGTCCCGGCCGATGGGATTGCCGTAATTGCCTTCGTCCGTCACGATTGCGACACCCACCGAACTACCCTCGTTGACGGGTTTTAACACATAAGGGCGCGGCAAGGGATCACGATCGAAAAGATCAACGGTCTTTACGATACGGCCCCCGGGCATCGGAACGCCATGCGGCACGAGCGCCTGTTTCGTCAGTTGCTTATCGATTGCAATGACGGAGGTCGCGAGCCCAGAATGCGTATAGGGAGCGCCCATAAGATCCAGCATGCCTTGCACACTGCCATCCTCACCCGGCACGCCGTGGAGAGCGTTGAAGACGACATCGGGTTTTGCTTCTGAAATTCGGGCTGCTACGTCCCGATCCATATCGATCCGCGTAACCGTATGCCCACGCTCTTCCAGCGCCTTGGCCACGCCCTCGCCAGACATGAGGCTTACGGGCCGTTCGTTGGCCCAGCCCCCCATCAGGACTGCAACATGAAGCTTGGGAAGATCGGTCATGTATCTTATCCGAATTGAAGAATTGCGGGCTGATCATCAGGCACAGCCTTGGCGCACCTATTAATTTCTACGTTCTTGCGCTCGATGTAGGCGAGACAGATTTTGTTCACGGCCTACCCACGCGCTGAATTTCCCATTCGAGCTCGATGCCCGAATGCTCATAGACGCGGCGTTTGACTTCTTCGCCCAGCCCTTCAATTTCGGCACTGGTTGCTTCGCCCGTGTTGATCAGGAAGTTGGTATGCTTTTCGCTGACTTGGGCCCCGCCCATTTTCAGCCCCCGACATCCCGCAGCGTCCACGAGTTGCCACGCTTTTTCGCCCGACGGGTTCTTGAAAGTCGAACCACCAGTCTTGGTCCTCAGCGGCTGCGAATTCTCACGAGCTTCTGCAATTTCATCCATCTTTGCGCCAATGACGTCAGGATCGCCCGGCTCTCCCTGGAACCGCGCGCTGACGACTACCGCTCCTTGAGGAAGTGCTGAATGGCGATAGCTATATTGCAAATCTGCGGCTGGAAGCGTGATCATCCGGCCGCCCGGCATAACGACCTGACAATCGATCAGGACGTCGCTCACTTCACGGCCATAGGCGCCGCCATTCATGCGGACAAAACCGCCGACGGTGCCCGGAATTCCGCGCATAAACTCTAGGCCTGCCACGCCGCAGTCACGCGCCGCGCTAGCGACGAGAATTCCATGAGCTCCGCCGCCGCAATCGACGACACAGCTTTCGTCATTGATCGACACGTCAGCAAATTGCTTGCCCAGCTTGATTACCACGCCGGGAACGCCGCCATCGCGTACAATCATGTTAGAGCCCAGGCCGAGTGCCATCACCGGCAAATTACTATCCAGACGGCGTAAAAACTCTTTCAGATCATTCGTGTCAGAAGGTTCGTATAACCAGTCTGCCGTGCCACCACTCTTGAACCACACTAGCTTGGCAAGAGGAGCGTCCTTGGTGAGCTTCCCTTCAAGCCCTTCAGTGTCGACACCGGCCTCGATGGATCCTTCCACAGCGCAGTCAGGCGCCATGCCGTCATCCCAGTTCCAGACATCGTTTTCCTGCCGGCTCATTCACCTCGCTCCTGCGCAATTGCATCGGCAAGTCCGGCGGCCCATTTCGTGATGTCTCCGGCCCCAAGGCAAACGATCAGATCACCTTGCTGCACGTCGGCGGCGAGCTTGTTTGCAAGCTCATCCCTATTGTCGACCGTTGCTGCGGAACGGTGGCCGCGGGATTTAAGGCCTTCCACTAGGGCTTCGGAGCTTACGCCTTCGATGGGTTCCTCTCCGGCCGCATAAACAGGCGTGACGTAGACCTGATCTGCTTCGTTGAAGCTGCTCTGGAAATCATCCATCAAGTCGTTGAGGCGAGTATAGCGGTGGGGCTGCATTACCGCGATCACTCGGTTGCCAGTGGCTTCACGCGCTGCTTCCAGCACTGCCCGAATTTCCACCGGGTGATGCCCATAATCGTCGATAACTGTAGCGCCGGCGACCTGGCCCACCTTTGTGAAGCGGCGACGTACGCCTCCAAAACTCGAGAAGCCGCTACATATGACCTCGTCGGGACACCCCATTTCGATGGAAACGGCTATCGCCGCGAGAGCATTCTGAACATTGTGACGGCCTGGCATCGGGAGCGTCACACCTTCGATCCGGCGATCTTCCTCTCCACGCTGACGAACAATTACGTCAAACCTATTTCCACCTTCATGAGGCTGGACATTGACCCCGCAGATATCCGCTTGGAGGTTGAAGCCATAAGTTACGACACGGCGGTCCCGGACTTTGCCGATCACTGCCTGGACCTCAGGATGATCGATGCAGAGCACCGCAGCCCCGTAAAAGGGGACATTGTGAATGAATTCGACGAACGCGTCCTTCACTCCATCGAAATCACCGTAATGGTCGAGATGTTCGGGATCGATGTTTGTGACGACCGCGATCGTTCCATCTAAACGCAGAAAGCTCCCGTCGCTCTCGTCCGCTTCAACGACCATCCAGTCACTGTCGCCGAGACGGGCGTTTGAACCGTACTGTTCTATGATGCCGCCGTTGATCACGGTCGGATCAATGGCACCGCAATCGAGCAGGCTGGCAATCATGCTGGTGGTGGTTGTCTTGCCATGCGTACCGGCCACCGCGATGGTCGACTTCAAGCGCATAAGCTCGGCCAGCATTTCAGCCCGCCGGACCACGGGAATGCGGTTCTCGAGCGCATGTGCGACCTCTGGATTCGTCCGCTTGACCGCTGTCGACGTGACGACCACCGAAGCGCCCTCCACGTTCTCTTTCTCATGCCCGATTCTGACGGAGATGCCCTGCGCACGCAACCGTTCGACAACCGGACTTTCGTTCAGGTCGGATCCTTGAACGGTATAGCCAAGATTGTTCATCACTTCGGCGATACCCGACATGCCGATACCGCCGATCCCTACAAAATGGATCGTTCCGATATCGGTTGGTACGCCCTTCATTCCGCGATCTCCTTCTTGGCGGTCGATGTCTGGGAGGTCTGTCCTGCCACGACGCCTTGCGAGGACCCACGCGCATTATTCCCGCCGACGCGGATAACATCCATCATGTCGGCCCCGCCAAAGCTTTCCAGCAGGTCGGCCAAGTCCTCTACGGCCTTGGGACGACCACAGTTCCATGCGGCATGAGCAGCGTTCGCAAGCCCTTCCGGATCATCCGCCAACACACGGATCTGTTTTGCGAGCTCCTTGGGTCCGAATTTGTCTTGCCGGATCATTCGGGCGCCGCCGGCCTTCGCCATCTCCCGGGCATTGGCAGCTTGATGATCGTCAGTAGCAATCGGTAGCGGAATGAGAATGGCTGGTCGGCCGACGGCGGTAAGTTCGGCAATGGTGGATGCTCCGGCCCGTCCGATGAACAGGTGGGCATCGGCAAGTCGCACCGCCATGTCCTCGAAATAGGTCCCCAGCTCAGCAGGAATGCCATGGGTGAGATAACGCTCGCGCACGGCGTCGAGATCTTCCGGACGACACTGCTGCGTCACCTGAAGACGCTGCCGGATGGCGGGTGCAAGCATGGCCAACCCGTCGGGTACCACTTCCGACAATACCCGTGCACCCTGGCTTCCGCCTGTTACGAGCACACGAAGCAAGCCATCTTCCTGATAGGGAGGGAACGGCCTCTCTCGCAGGGTGAGCACTTCTGCACGTACGGGATTACCCACAAGATGGGTCTTGCCGTGCTGAAGCGGCTTGAGCCGTTGTACTTCAGGGTAAGCGGTTGCGATCGCATCCACTCGATTGGCAAACAGCCGATTTACCCGGCCAAGCACCGCGTTCTGCTCATGAATGATTGTCGGAATCTTGGCCGACGTAGACGCGAGGATCGAGGGAAGCGAAGGGTAACCGCCGAAACCGATGACCGCGCTCGGGTGAAAGCTTTCGAATAAGCGCAGGGCCATCCTGCGACCCTCCCAAACCGCTTTGGCTCCGCGCAGCCACTGAAGCGGATTTTTCCCGAACCGTCCGGCGGGCAGGACATGGGCAGGCATGAAATCTGGCTTGCCGGGTATCTGGGCTCCGCGCTCATCGGTAATCAGAGCGACATGGTGTCCGCGCTTGTCCAGTTCGGCCGCCAGCGCAAAAGCCGGCAAAATATGGCCGCCGGTTCCCCCGGCAGCGAGCACGTAATGGCGGTTTGAATGCGTCACTGGTGAATTTCGCGCGTGATGCGCGCCTCCGGCGTTGTCATCCCGCCCCCCTGCCTCATGCCCAACAGGTCGCCAAGCCCCCGGGTGCTGGTTTTCAGATAGGGATTGCGGCGGGTGATCGCGATGAGAAGCCCTACAGCCATGCATACAGCAATGGTGGAAGACCCCCCATAACTGACCAGAGGCAGGGTCATTCCCTTGGACGGAAATAGCTGCAGGTTTACCAGGATATTGATGAAAGCCTGACCTCCCAACAGCGACACGAGCCCAGTCCCGGCAAGCAGAGCGAACAGATCTTCCTCTTCGAATAAGCGCATCAGCACGCGCATGATGATACCCAGATAAATCAACACGATCAGGGCGCAGAAGATCAGTCCGAACTCTTCCCCGATAACGCTAAAAATGTAGTCCGTGTGTGCTTCAGGCAGGCTCATCTTCCTGAGGCCCAATCCATAGCCAGCACCAGTCCACCCGCCAGCCAGAAGCGTGCGGCTAGCTAGGTCCACCTGATCATAGGCTGTGCCGCCACCGAAGAATGCGTCGATGCGATGCCGCGCGTTGTCATAAAGAAAATACGTGGCGGTCAGCACGAAAAGGCCAGCTCCGATGACCGCACCCAGTCGCTTCATCGGCATCCCGGCCAGCAGGATCATGACCATCCACACACCGGCGAAAAGCATGAATTCACCAAAGTTCGGCTGCATCATGAGAAGCATACCGATAAGGCCGGTCAGGCCGGTCGAAATCCAGAGGACTGGTAGATTTGGATCCCGCATCCGCCAGGACAATATCCAGGCGAGCACGATGGCGAAAGCCGGCTTGAGAAATTCAGATGGCTGGAACTGCATGCCGATGCTTATCCAGCGCCGAGCCCCGTTTATCTCCACCCCGATGAAGGGGACCAGGAAAAGAAGGCCGAGCATCGCAGCGCCCAATATTACACCGAAGCGTCGTGCGTTCTGGCGGCTGAGTAAAGAAGCGCCGAACATTACGCCAAGTGCGATCGCCTGCCATGCGAGATGGCGATAAAAGAAATAAAGCGGATTGAGCGTGTCGGTTGAGGTGGAAAGGCGGTCAGCACTTGCCGGGCTTGCCGCGGCAACTGCGATGGTCCCGAGCGTCATTAGCAACAGCACGAGGCCGAGCAAGATGCGATCAATCTCGCGCCACCAGATCTTCAGCTGGCTCCAACGAGAAAGCTTTCCCCCCGGGATATGAGCCGGTTTACGCTTTGCGCCGGGTACGAAAGGCTGCATGACGGTCACTTGAGCGCTTCCACCAGTTCGCGGAAATGCTCACCGCGCTTTTCGAAATCACTATACTGGTCGAAACTGGCGCATGCGGGCGAAAGAAGGATCGTGTCACCCGGTTCGGCGTTCGCCGCCGCCGAAGCGACGGCGCGATCCAACGTCTCACACTGTTCTACCGGAACGCGGCCCTCGAGCGCCTTCGCAAAGTCCGGCCCGGCCTTGCCGATTGTGTAAGCAGCTTTCACGCGATGAATTTCAGCCTCGCACTCGCCCAGCCCCGGTTCCTTGGCGAGCCCGCCGAGGATCCAATGGATATTGTCGAATGCGGCCAAGGCCGGCGCGGAAGCGGCCGTGTTTGTGCCCTTACTGTCGTTTACATAAGCGACGCTGGCGATCTCTGCGACGCGCTCCATGCGGTGCGGCAGGCCTGCGTAGCTTTTTAATCCCGATCGTATTTGCGAAATTGAGATCCCCAAAATGTCGCATGTTTCGATGGCGGCTGCTGCGTTTTCCCGGTTGTGGGGACCTTGTAAGGAGGGCCAGGCCGATTGCTCGCTGCGTTCGATCCCTCGGTTGTCGAATACATCTTCGAGAATGCTCGCAATCGAGCCTTCGGCGAATTTCCCTAAAACCCTGGCGTCGGTAAACCGGGCGATAGAGTTGTGACCTCGTGTCTGCATTGCCAACAATCGAGACTTGCTGGCCGCATACTTGCTGAAATCTCCATCATACCGGTCGAGATGGTCCGGGGCGATATTCAGAAGCACCGCCACATCGCAATCCAGCGAATAGGTCAGATCGATCTGATAGCTGGACAATTCCAACACGTAGACCCCACCTTCGGGCAGCGGCTCCTGTTCGAGGATCGGCAGGCCGATATTGCCGCCCATGGTGGTCGGCACGTCGGCGGTTTTGAGGATGTGATGAACCAACGCGGTGGTGGTGGACTTGCCGTTTGTGCCGGTGATGCCGATGACCTTGTGCGGCGGCAGCTCCTCGCGCGCCTGCGCGAAGAGCTCGATATCGCCGATCACCGGCACGCCGAAGCTGTCGGCATGCGGATTGATCGGATGGGTGTTGAGCGGGACGCCGGGGCTGACGACCACACCAGCATAGCCAGTGAGGTTCGCTTTCAGCGGATCGCCGATAGCGCAGCGGCCGTCATACGGTTCGCGCGCCCCAGCACGGTCGTCCCACACCAGCACGTCGGCTCCGGCAGCCAGCAGCGCTTCGACCGTCGCCCGGCCGGACCGCGCGAGGCCGAGCACCGCGAATTTCTTGTCCTTCCAGGCGGATGAGGTGATCATCTGAGCTTGAGCGTTGCTAGCCCCAAAAGTGCGAGCACGATGGCCACGATCCAGAAACGGATCACGACCTTGCTTTCGGACCAGCCGAGTTGTTCGAAATGGTGGTGAATTGGCGCCATGCGAAAGACGCGGCGGCCTGTACGCTTGAACCAGAAGACCTGGATGATGACCGACAGAGCCTCGAACACGAACAGCCCGCCGACGATCGCCAGAACGACTTCGTGATGCGTCGCCACGGCGATCGCACCTAGAGCGCCGCCCAAGGCGAGGCTGCCGGTGTCGCCCATGAAGACAGCAGCCGGCGGTGCGTTGAACCACAGGAATGCCAGCCCAGCCCCCATGATGGCTGCGCAGAAAATCGCCAGTTCACCTGCGCCTTCAACATAGGGAATACCGAGATATTCGGAGTAGTCCACGCGGCCCACCAGATAGGCGATCACTGCGAAGGTGCCAGCGGCGATGATAACCGGCATGGTGGCCAGACCATCCAGCCCGTCGGTGAGGTTCACCGCATTACCAGCACCGACGATGACGAAGGCAGCAAACACATAATACAGAGGTCCGAGCTCGATCCCAAAGTTGTTCACGAAAGGCACATAGACAAAGGTGTTGATCTGGCTGACGATAATCCAGCTTGCCACGCCAGCTACAGCGAATTCAAACAGCAAGCGAACCTTACCCGAAACACCCTTGTGGCTGGACTTCGAAACCTTGTCATAATCGTCGAGAAATCCGATCAGACCGAAGCCACCCGTCACAGCCATACAGGCCCAGACGAACGGGTTGCTGAGGTCCATCCACAACAGCATCGACAGCGTTAGGCTGGCCAGGATCATGAGGCCGCCCATCGTGGGGGTGCCGACCTTTGCGAGATGAGTTTGCGGACCATCTTCGCGGATCGGTTGACCTTTGCCCTGACGGACCCGAAGCATATCGATAAATCGTGGCCCGATGAGGAGTCCGATGAGCAGTGCCGTCAGCAGCGTCGCCCCCGCACGCGCCGTTTGATAACGCACGAGGTTGAAGAGACCTTCGAAGTTGAAATATTCTGCGAGGAGATAGAGCATCGGCGCGCGGCGCTTCCTAGGTAAAGTGGTCGACCAGCTTTCCGAGACCGACTGAATTCGAACCTTTCACCAGCACGGCGTCCCCTGCGATGATGCCGAATTGCTCCAGCAGCCCGATAGCCTCCCCGGCAGTATTGCAATGCTCCCACTCGAGCGGCTTGCCAAGCGAGTTGAAGGCGGGTTTCCCCAGTTCACGGGCGAGAGCGCGCATCTCCTCGCCGACAAAAATCGCATAGTCCACATCGGCTGCGATGAGCGGTTCGGAAAGTGCGCCATGAAATCTATCGGCGAAGTCACCCAGCTCCTTCATGGAACCCAGAACGGCGATGCGTCGGCTTGAGGGGGTCTGACCGAGTTGGGCAAGCGTGGCGCGCATGCTCGCAGGATTAGCGTTGTAACTTTCGTCGATCATCAGAGCCGTACCTCCGGGAACGGATATGCCATGGCGGGCTCCCCTTCCCTTCAAGCCGCCCATTTCAGCCAGCGCGAGACCGGCCGCGGCCATGTCACCGCCCGCAGCCCGCACAGCCGCCATCACAGCCAGCGAATTGATCACCCAGTGATCGCCAGGCTCTGCCACCGTGTAACAAAGACGGCCGCTGTCGAATTCACAGGTAACGAGGCTCCCGCCATTCGCGCTTGGTATGGCATCGAGCAACCGGATGTCGGCATGGGGTGCGCGACCGAAGCTTATGATCTTGGCTTCCATCCGGATCGCTGCCAGCCGCAGGCGTTCGAAATACTCGCTATCGGCAGGGATGACGGCGATGCCGCCCCGCTCAAGCCCCGAGAAAATTTCCGCCTTGGCTTCCGCGATAGCCTCCATTGATCC
>NZOF01000152.1 GCA_002695185.1 Erythrobacter sp. | reverse complement strand
GCACGATCAGGGCCGCGAACCGACACCCGAAGAGATGGCGGAGAAGCTCTCCATGCCTCTCGAGAAGGTGCGCAAGGTGATGAAGATCGCCAAGGAACCGATCAGCCTCGAAACGCCGATCGGCGACGAGGAAGATTCGCACCTCGGCGATTTCATCGAAGACAAGAATGCGATCATTCCGGTCGATGCAGCGATCCAGGCGAACCTCAAGGAAACGGTCACCCGCGTCCTTGCCAGCCTGACGCCGCGCGAAGAACGCGTGCTGCGCATGCGCTTCGGTATCGGGATGAACACCGATCACACGCTGGAAGAAGTCGGCCAGCAGTTCTCGGTGACCCGCGAACGTATCCGTCAGATTGAGGCCAAGGCTCTGCGGAAGCTCAAGCACCCGAGCCGCAGCCGCAAGATGCGGAGTTTTCTGGACCAGTAATTTAACCACGGGAGAGGTTGATGAAATTCGCGGCTGCAGTCGCTTCTATTGTGTTAGCCGTTTCGGGAGCCGCCGCTATCGCGGCTCCGGAGGGGGCAGTGGACTGGGTTTATGGCGATGGGGATCTGCCGGAAAAATGGTCGATCACCAATGAAGCCTATGGGGCCTGCGACGCAGGAAACATGCAATCGCCGATCGATCTAAATCTCGCCAATACGCGCGGCGAAATCGAGTTTGCCAGTTCCTATGAGGAAACTACCGGCGAACTGAAAACCGGCCCCTCCAAGGTGCAGGTAGACGTTGCGCCGGGCATGGGCATGATCTCGGGCCAGCATCTTTTCAGTCTGGTTCAGTTCCACTTCCACACGCCATCCGAACACCGCCTGCATGGTCGGCGCTATCCGCTCACCGTGCATCTCGTTCATGGTACGGCAACAGGCGATTTCGCCGTGCTGGGCGTCATGTTCGAAGAAGGTGACGAAAATCCCGCCCTCGCTAAAATCCTTGCCGGGATTGATGGCGGATCGAAGAACGTTGCCGTGGACGTGCGCGAACTCGTACCCGAAAATATCGATGTATATCGCTATATGGGATCGCTGACGACGCCGCCCTGCACTGAAGGCGTGAACTGGCACGTGGCCGACCAGGTTCTGGAAGCAAGCCCCGCCCAACTTGCGGCTTTCGAAAGAATTCTGGGACAAAGCGCGCGGTCGATGCAGCCGCTGAACAACCGGCTCGTCCTCGCCCCGGAAGACTGAGCGAGCGCTGGCACATTGACTTATCGGCGCTAATTGCGGCGACCGAAATCTGACATAACCACCTTGTCCGGCCTCGCCGCGAGAGCTTCAGGAAAAGTCTCGCGGCGGGGTCGCGCGAATCGGCTCACTTCACTATGGCGCGCGCATGCGTATCGCCCTTGCTTCAGACCATGCCGCCCTCGACCTCAAAGCCGCCCTGCGGGACTGGCTGATCGAGATGGGTCACGAGGTCGCCGACCTCGGCCCGGAAACCGCCGACAGCGTCGATTATCCCGACTTTGGGTACAAGCTCGCCAGCGTTGTGGCGGACGGTACTGCCGAACGCGGGATCGCCCTGTGCGGCAGCGGGATCGGGATTTCCATGAGCATCAATCGTAACCCGGCCGTGCGCTGCGCGCTGGTTTCCGAACCGCTCTCGGCTGCCCTTGCGCGCGAACATAACGACGCGAACTGCATTGCGCTTGGCGCGCGCCTGACCGGCGTGGACATGGCCAAGGCCTGCGTCACCGCTTTCCTCGATACCGAATTCGCTGGCGGCCGGCATCAGCGCCGCGTCGACAAGCTTTCCAACCCATCGCTGTAGGACCGACATGACCGACAACCGTTTCTGGAACGACACGCTCGAACAGGCTGACCCCGAGGTTTATGCCGCCGTCCGCAACGAACTGAAGCGCCAGCAAGACAAGATCGAACTGATCGCGAGCGAGAACATCGCTTCCACCGCAGTTCTCGAAGCTGCTGGCAGCGTCTTCACCAACAAATATGCCGAAGGTTATCCGGGCAAACGCTATTACGGCGGCTGCGATTATGCCGATGTGGTCGAAACACTCGCCATCGACCGTGCGAAGGAACTGTTCGGCTGCAATTTCGCCAACGTCCAGCCCAACTCCGGTTCGCAGATGAACCAGGCGGTCTTCCTCGCGCTGTTGCAGCCGGGCGATACCTTCATGGGCCTCGACCTCAATTCGGGCGGGCATCTCACCCATGGCTCGCCCGTTAACATGAGCGGCAAGTGGTTCAATCCGGTCAGCTATGGCGTGCGCAAGGATGACGAGCGCATCGACATGGACGAGGTCATGGCGATCGCGAAGGAGCACAAGCCAAAGCTGATCATCGCAGGCGGCACGGCTTACAGCCGCGTGTGGGACTGGGAAGCCTTCCGCAAGGTGGCGGACGAGGTCGGCGCCTATCTCATGGTCGACATGAGCCACATCTCCGGCCTTGTTGCAGGCGGCGCGCATCCCTCGCCCTTCCCGCATGCCGATGTCGTGACCACCACCACCCACAAGAGCCTGCGCGGTCCGCGCTCGGGCATCATCCTGTGGAACGACGAGAAATATACCAAGCCCATCAACATGGCGGTCTTCCCCGGCATGCAGGGCGGCCCGCTGATGCACATTGTGGCAGCCAAGGCGGTGGCCTTCCGCGAGGCGCTGCGCCCCGAATTCAAGACCTACGCCGCCAATGTCGTAGCCAATGCGCGCGCACTGGCCCGCGGGATCGAGGCAAACGGCCTGCGCGTGGTATCGGGCGGTACCGACAATCACTCCATGCTCGTCGATCTCACTCCCAAGGACGTGACCGGCAAGGCCGCCGAAACCGGCCTCGACCGCGCCTGGCTGACCTGTAACAAGAACGGCATCCCCTACGACACGCGCAGCCCCTTCGTGACCAGCGGCATCCGTCTTGGCTCACCGGCAGGCACCACGCGCGGCTTCGGCGAGGCGGAGTTCGAGACGATCGGCAAGCTAATCTGCGAAGTGGTCGACGGCCTTTCGCGCAACGGCCCCGAAGGCGACGGCCAGACCGAACAGAGCGTGCGTGACCGCGTCACCGAATTGTGCGAAGCTTTCCCCGTCTATCCCGGACGCTAAGGGTAAGGAGCTTCCCATGACGAACAATCACGACGATCACGATCCCAAGAAGGGCAATGGCTTCGGCGACCACGATCTGGTCCCCGATGCGACAGCAGAGATCAAGGGCATGGCCAAGGAAGGCCTCGACCCCCCGTCGACCAAGCCTGTCCTGACCGGCGCCGCTGTGGGCGCCATTGCTGGCGGAATCCTGCCGGTCGTCACCTGGCCGCTCGGCCTCGTCGCCGGTGCTGGCTTCATGCTTTACAAACGCCTGCGCCCCTGAGCGCGATTGCCTGACGAGACAGTACCTAAATGCGTTGCCCGTTTTGTGCCCATGACGACAGTCAGGTAAAGGATTCGCGCCCTACCGAGGATTCCACCTCGATCCGCCGCCGGCGGCAGTGTTCCAAATGCGGGGCGCGTTTCACCACTTTCGAACGCGTGCAGTTGCGCGAGGTAACCGTGGTCAAAAGCGGCGAACGGCGTCAGCCCTTCGACCGGAGCAAGCTGGAACAGTCGATCGCCCTCGCCTGCCGCAAGCGCGACGTGGTGCAAGAACAGATCGACCAACTCGTCAGCGGCATCCAGCGTCAGGTCGAAACGGCCGGCGAGGCCGAGATCCCGTCCAAGCGTATCGGCGAACTGGTCATGGACGGCCTGCGCCAACTCGACAGCGTAGCCTATATCCGCTTCGCCAGCGTCTATCGCGATTTCAGCGAAGCGCGCGATTTCGAGGAATTCGCCAGCACGGTGCAGGAAGCCGCGCAGAACGAGCAGAAACTTGGCTGACGATCGCAAACCCGTGATCGTCCTCGTCCGGCCGCAGCTGGGCGAGAATATCGGCAAGGCTGCTCGGGCGATGCTCAACTTCGGCCTTGTCGAGCTGCGCATGGTCACCCCGCGCGATGGCTGGCCCAATCCAGATGCGGGGCCTTCTGCCGCAGGGGCCGACATCGTGCTGGAGCAGGCCAGGGTCTACGACAGCACGGCCGAAGCAGTGGCCGATTGCGCGCATGTCTATGCCACCACGGTGCGCAAGCGCGGCGTTACCAAGCCGGTCTTTACGCCCGAGCAGGCGTGTCAGGAGATCGCCCAGGCGGAAGGACGCAGCGCGATCCTGTTCGGGCCCGAGCGCTCGGGGCTGGAAACCGAGGACGTGGCATTGGCCCGGGCAATCCTCACCGTGCCGATCAATCCCGAATTCGGATCGCTGAACCTCGCGCAGGCGGTGATCCTGTGCGCTTACGAATGGTCGAAGCACGAGCAGCTGGTGCAGCCGACGCAGGAAGACATGCTGCCGCCCGCCCCGCAGGACGAGCTTGAGGGCCTGATCGCGCATCTGGAAGGCATGCTTGAACCCAAGGGCTATTTCCTTCCCGAACCGCGCGCCGATGCCACGCGGCGCACGCTACGCGGCGTGTTGACCAAACCGGGCTGGAATCATCTGGAGGTGCGCACCCTTCGCGGCGTGCTGTCCTCGCTCCAGCGCAAGCCTAGGCCCTGATCCGGTCCCATTCGGCCAGTTCGTAAGCAATCGAGGTTTCGACCAGAAGCTCCCAGATTTGCTCGATTTTCTCCGCCGGCAATTCCCGCTTCTCTGCATCAGCCTTCGCGTTTTCGATCACTTCCGCCTTGCGCGCTTCGTCGCGCACGACATTGCGGTCCTGCTTGATCCGCGCGGCGGCGCGCATGTAGCCGAACCGCCGGTCGAGCAGTTCCATCAGCTCGCGGTCGGTCGTGTCCACGCCGATGCGTACTTCACGCATGGTTTCGCAATCTTCGGGAAGCTTGAAACTGTCACTCATGGCAGCGCCGAATGGCGGGTAGAATGCGGCTTGTCGAGGACAAACCAAACCCTCTCTCGACTTGTCCGCAACACCTCGGCAATAGGGCCGCATGGCCAGCAATCCCAATACCTATCGCAACCAGCCCGACGAGCGCGGACATTTCGGCGATTACGGCGGTCGTTATGTCGCCGAAACGCTCATGCCGCTCGTCCTCGATCTCGAGCGGGAATATCGCGCCGCTCAGGCCGATCCCGAATTCCAGCGCGAGTTCGACGACCTGCTCGAACATTACGTGGGCCGCCCCTCCCCGCTCTATTTCGCAGAACGGCTGACCGAGGCGCTAGGCGGGGCGCAGGTCTGGTTCAAACGTGACGAGCTCAATCACACGGGCGCGCACAAGATCAACAATTGCATCGGGCAGATCCTGCTGGCCATCCGCATGGGCAAGACGCGCATCATCGCGGAAACCGGCGCAGGACAGCATGGCGTGGCCACCGCCACGGTCTGCGCGCGTTTCGGCCTGCCTTGCGTGATCTATATGGGCGCAGAGGATGTGCGGCGCCAGTCGCCCAACGTCTTCCGCATGAAGCTGCTCGGCGCGGAAGTCGTGCCCGTCACCAGCGGACGCGGCACGCTGAAGGATGCGATGAACGAAGGGCTGCGCGACTGGGTCGCCAATGTCCACGACACTTTCTACATCATAGGCACTGCCGCCGGGCCGCATCCCTATCCCGAGCTGGTCCGCGATTTCCAAAGCGTGATCGGCAAGGAAGCCCGCGTGCAGATGCAGGACCGCATTGGCCGCCTGCCCGATCTGCTGGTGGCTGCCATCGGCGGCGGTTCCAACGCGCTTGGGCTGTTCCACCCCTTTCTCGACGATCCGGACGTGAAGATGCTCGGTGTCGAGGCAGCGGGCCATGGCCTCGATGGTGACGAACATGCCGCCAGCCTGCTCGGCGGTTTCCCCGGCGTGCTGCATGGCAACAAGACATATCTGCTGCAGGATGACGACGGCCAGATCACCGAAGGCCACTCGATCAGCGCAGGTCTCGACTATCCCGGTATCGGCCCCGAACACGCTTGGCTGAAAGACACCGGCCGCGTAGAATACACCGCCATCACCGATGAGGAAGCGCTGGAGGCGTTCCAGCTGCTGTGCCGCACCGAAGGCATTATCCCGGCGCTCGAACCCAGCCATGCCATCGCGGCGGTTGCCAAGCGCGCCAAGGACATGCCGAAGGACAGCATCATCCTCGCCAACCTCTGCGGGCGCGGCGACAAGGACATCTTCACCGTGGCCGAAAGGCTTGGAGTGGAGATGTGAATCTGGCCATGCGCCTCCTGTTTGCCTTCAACGTCGCAGCATGCGTTGTGCTGCTTCTCGGCGAAGCCAGCGGTATTGCGCAAATCGGCGCGGACGATACGTGGACCCGGGAAACGATCGGCCTTCTCGTGGTATTCGTTTTCAGCATGGCCGGCTTTCTCGCGTTCTTCTTGTCGCCACTGGCCTTCGATTTCATGGGCGTCCGATCCAGCGGATGGCATACCCGTATGGGAAGAGCGGTGAGCTGTGCGCTCGCGGCTTTCGCACTGACTGTCGTTCTGGCGATCCTTCTCGAACCGCAGCTGATGATCGCGGCAATCGTGATCGGCGTCCTTTCGATTGCAGGTGTGGCGGCGCGGTGGATTTTCCTCGGTGACATGCCGACAGCATGATGACTACAGGCACCGAGAATTCGATGCTGTCCTACAGCGACGCTTTGCTGCAGGCTCCGCCATCGAAGCTCGTGAAATCTGCGTTTTCAGCCAGATCGCACGCCCGCTTCGACCGCCAGTTTTAACCCCCTAGACAGTGCTCCATGTGCTCCAACCTTCAGCTTCAGGCAGCGTAGTATGAACAGCCCGACCCGAATCGCCGCAGCTTTCGCCAAGCCCCATCCCGCCCTCGTCTGCTTCGTCACCGCCGGTGATAGCGACACGGCGGCCAATCTCGACGCTCTTGTGGAAGGCGGGGCCGATGTGATCGAGCTGGGCATGCCCTTCACCGATCCCATGGCCGATGGCCCGGCGATCCAGAATGCGAACCTGCGCGCTCTCGGTGCGGGCACGACCACTGCCGATGTGCTGCGGATCGCGCGCGAGTTCCGCGATCGTCACCCCGAAGTGCCGCTGGTGCTGATGGGATATGCCAATCCGATGATCCGGCGCGGGCCGGACTGGTTCGCCAAGGCGGCCTTCGAAGCCGGTGTCGATGGCGTGATCTGCGTCGACATCCCGCCCGAGGAAGACGATGCGCTGGGCCCGCAATTACGGGACAAAGGCATCGCCCCCATCCGCCTCGCCACCCCCACCACCGACGCGAAGCGCCTGCCGCAGGTGCTCGAAGGCTCGGCCGGGTTCCTCTACTATGTGTCGGTCGCCGGGATCACCGGCAAGCAGCAGGCCGCGCAGACCTCGATCGAGGAAGCCGTGGCAAGGCTGAAGGCCGCAACCGACCTGCCCATTGCAGTGGGCTTCGGCGTGCGCACGCCCGAACAGGCAGGCGCGATTGCCAAGGTTGCTGATGGTGTGGTGGTCGGCTCCGCCCTCGTCGAACTGGTGGGCGAACACGGCCCCGATGCCCCCGCAAAGCTGCGAGAATTGACGGCAGGCCTTGCCAAGGCGGTGCATTCGGCGGCAAAGGCCACCGCGAAAGAAGGTTAGGCATGAACTGGTTCACACGCGTACGCAATTCGATCTCCTGGTTACCCAAGCGCAGCACTGACAAGGATCTGTGGGTCAAATGTCCGAACTGCCAGCAGATGGTCTTCGGGCAGGAATATGCCGAGAACATGGACGTGTGCCCGCGCTGCGGCCATCACGGCCGGATCGGCGCGGACAAGCGGCTGGCGATGCTGATGGATGAGGGCTTCAAAACGCTGCCCATCCCCGAGGTGAAGGAAGACCCGCTCAAGTTCCGCGATTCCAAGAAGTACACCGATCGCCTGAAGCAGGCCCGCGCGAAAAGCCCGCACAAGGACGCCTTTCTGGTCGGCGAAGGGTCGATCGAGGGCAAGCCCGCCGTGGTCGGCGTGCAGGACTTCACCTTCATGGGCGGCAGCATGGGCATGGCCGTGGGCACTGCCTTCTGCCAGGGCGCCGAACGCGCGCTGACGCTGCGTGTGCCCTATATCGTGGTCACCGCTGCTGGCGGCGCGCGGATGCAGGAAGGCATTCTCAGCCTGATGCAGATGCCCAAGGCCACCGTGATGACCCGCCGGCTGAAAGAGGCCGGCCTGCCCTATATCGTGGTGCTGACCGATCCGACGACCGGCGGCGTGACGGCAAGCTATGCGATGCTGGGCGATGTGCATATCGCTGAGCCGGGCGCCCTGATCGGTTTCGCCGGCCAGCGCGTGATCCAGGACACCATCCGCGAGCAGCTGCCCGAAGGCTTCCAGCGCGCCGAGTATCTGCACAAGCATGGCATGGTCGACATGGTCGTCCACCGCCATGATCTGCGCGATACGGTGGCGACGCTGATCGACTATCTGGCTCCTGCCGAGGCGGCCTGAGCCTTTCGATGCGGGACTTCGCCCGCTCCGATAATGCGGATGTGCAGGCGCAGCTGGACCGCCTTGCGCAGCTGAGTGTGCCTGACGGGCGGCTTGGCCTGGGGACGATACGGACGTTGCTGGACCGGCTGGGCAATCCGCACAGGCGGCTGCCCCCGGTCTTCCATGTCGCGGGGACCAACGGCAAGGGTTCGACCTGCGCCTTCCTGCGCGCCATGCTGGAGGCCGAGGGTTACCGTGTCCACGTCACCACCAGCCCGCATCTGGTGCGCTATAACGAGCGCATCCGCGTTGCGGGCGACCTCATCACCGATGATCGCCTCGCCGAGCTACTGGCCGAAGTGCTGGATGCGGGTGAGGATCTGAACCCCAGCTTCTTCGAAGTCACCATCGCCGCGGCCTTCACCGAATTCGCGCGGGTCCTCGCCGATGCCTGCGTCGTGGAAGTCGGCCTTGGCGGGCGCTTCGATGCGACCAATGTGCTGGAAAAACCCGCCGCGTGCGGGATAGCCGCACTCGGCATCGACCACGAACGCTTCCTGCTGGCGCCTGAAGAGGGCGTGCCGGAAGCGCCCCTCGCCCGGATCGCTTTCGAGAAGGCTGGCATCGCGAAATCGGGGGCTTCGCTCGTCACCCTCTCCTATCCCGAGATCGCTTCCAGCGAGATCGAAGCCGCGGCTGCACGTCACGGCGCGCCGCTGGCCATGCGCGGCCGGGAATGGTCGGCCGCGGCGACCGATCTCGAACTGCATTATGCGGACCGGCATGGCGAACTGGCGCTCCCGCTCCCCACCCTGCCTGGCCCACACCAGCCCGAGAATGCTGCGCTGGCGGCCGCGATGCTGCGGCATCAGGATTACGTGCCGGTTTCGGCAGGCGCCCTCGCCGCAGGGATACGCGGCGCTGTCTGGCCGGCCCGGTTGCAACGCCTTGCGCCCGGGCCGCTGACCGGCGATCGCGAGATTTGGCTCGATGGCGGGCACAATCCGTCCGCGGGGGAGATTTTGGGCCGCCATTTCGCGGGCCAGCGCCTTCATCTGGTCATCGGCATGCTCGATGCAAAGGATCCCGCTGCGATCACGGCGCCCTTGCAGGACACGATTTCCAGCGTGACGGTCGTCCCGGTACCCGGCCACGACTGGCACCCGGTTGACGCCTTTGCGGACGGAAGCCAGTCGGCAGAGGACGTGCCCGCCGCACTGGCCGCGCTTCCGCAGGATGGGCTGCCGGTGCTGATTGCCGGATCGCTCTATCTCGCCGGAGAGGTCCTGCGCCTCAATGCGGAACTGCCCGCCTGACCGTCAGGCGGCGGAGGTTTCCGCCTCGCTCTCCCCGGCTTCCGGTGCAACGACCCCGGCGCGCCGCTTCCCACGGCTTTCGCGGTACCATTCGAGGCAGACGAGCACCGCAGCACCAAGGCCGATCCAGGTGGTGAGAATGAAGACGTCGTAATAACCCTGGTTCTCGATCATCTCGCCCAGCGCACCGCGCCCAAGCGTGCCCACAAGCAGCGTGAGTGACGACAGCAGGGCATACTGCACCGCGCTGAACTTCTTGGACACGATCGACGACAGCCACGCGATATAGGCTGCCCCGGCAATCCCGATGGCGAGGTTTTCGAAGGCGATGGTGATCGTCAGTCTCGCCAGCGCCGCATCGCCGATGCCCGGCACCTGTTCAATCAGATAGGTAAAGCCGATCGCGTTGCTGAACGCCTGCATATTCGCGCCGCCCAGAGCCATG
The DNA here is from genome assembly GCA_002695185.1 of Erythrobacter sp. Next base: position 63,928 of record NZOF01000152.1, on the reverse strand, counting down.
TCCGCGTAGAGCAGATTGGTCAGCGCGGCGAGAATGCCCCCGATAAGCAGCGTCGCCATACGCCCCATCGTCGTCAGCATGAGGCCGCCCAAGGCCAGCCCGGCGATGATTGCGCCGACACCGAAGAACTTGGACGCGAAGGCTACATCGTCATTCGTGTACTGCAACTCGCCCAGATAGAACGGATAGGCAAATGTGCCCCAGATCGCGTCGCAGATACGATAGGTCAGCACCACCGCGAGGATAAGTACCAGCGACCATCCCATGCGGCCCACGAATTCGACCAAAGGCAGAACCAGTGCGCGATAAAGATGATCGAGCGCAAACGCACCGCCGGTCGCGGGCGCTTCATCGACAGAGAGCAGATGCTTGCCCTGCTTCTTCTGCGAGGCCAGCCAGCCTGCGATCAGCGCGGGCAGGATGATAGTTGCCACGATGATCCACGGACCGACGTTCACGGTGAATTCGGTCGGGTTCGGCCGGTCTTCCGGCGCATAGGTCATCGACATGATCATGAAGGTCAGGACGACGCCGATCGCCCCGCCCCAGAGCAGGCCCACCAAAGCAAGTGCGCGGTTGCGGATTGCCGGCGCAAGTTCGCCCGCCTTGCGCAAGGCGCGCACCTGAAGCTCGCTTTCATTGGCGACGTCCGATGCTTCCTCATCCGCGTTCGGAGCCCACAGGCCGATGATGCCAACGAACAAAAGGATCGCCCCCATCATGGCGTAGGTTTCAGGCCATCCGATCCGCGCGGCAATGATGAGGCCCAACGCGCCGCCGACCAGCGAGGAAAGCCGGTAGCCCATCTGATAGACGGTCGAGAGAATGTCGATGGTGGCGCGTTCGTCGGCGACGTCGATGCGCCATGCATTGATCGCTATGTCCTGAGTAGCGCTTGCAAACGCGCCGACCCCTGCGAGCAGGCTGAACCACCCGAGCTGGGTTCTGGGTTCGAGGACACTCATGGTGATAAGGATCGCGCCCAGCAGCAATTGCATCGGCACGATCCATTGTTTGCGCCGCCCCAGTTTCCGCAGGACTGGGATATTCACCTTGTCGATCAACGGCGACCAGAGGAACTGGAAAGCATAGGCAAGACCGATCAGGCTGAAGATGCCCATCGTCTCGAGGTCGACATCTGCCTCCGTAAGCCAAGCGAACAGAGTACCTAGAAACAAAGCGAAAGGCAGACCGCTGGCAAAGCCGAACAGGAGCATGAAGCCCGTTTTTCGGTTGGTTAGCGCGAGGCCGAGAACTTTGAGCGCGGATTTCTTTTTCTTCTCTGCCGCTTCGGCCATGCGAGGGCGTCCTTCCGTTTTCTGCTATTTTTTGCGACACTAGCGCTTGGAGAGAGAAAGGAACAGGCGCAATGGGAGTTCCGCATCAGCTATTAGAGGGGCGTAGGCCAACTGATGGCATGCTCAAACTGGCAGAAGAGATTGGGCAGCAGCACTCGCGGGAAGAACCGCACCAGACAAGCGTCTCCGCCAGTGTATATACGGATCCAGCCTACTGGCGGCGTGAAAAGCGTGGGATCTATGACCGTTTACCCCAAATTCTGTGCCCCAGTGCACTCCTTCCCGCGGCCGGAAGTTTCGTGCCGCACGATGGGACCGGACGACCTCTCTTAATCACTCGCGATGGCGAAGGGATAGTTCATGTTTTCCTCAATGTCTGTCGCCATCGCGGAACGCGTCTGATCGAAGGCGACGAGGTATCTTGCGGCAAGAAACTTGTCTGCCCCTACCATGCGTGGACTTACTCTGTGAATGGGCGGCTCCTTGCCATTCCGCGGCCAGATACTTTTCCTGATCTCGACAAAAGCACTATGGGATTGGTTGAACTGCCCTCAAAAGAAACTGGTGGAATGATTTGGTATTGCCCGAGAGAAGACAGTGCCGACTTCTCTGTTGCCGAGAAACTTGGTGAGGATTTCGATGCTCTGGGCATCGCAGAACATGTCTTGTTCCGGCGAAAAACCCATATTGTGTCAGCCAATTGGAAGCTGATCATGGATGCTTTTCTGGAAAGCTATCATGTTACGCGTCTGCATGCGAAGACCATCGGACCCTTCTTCAAGGATGGTGTAACCAGCGGTGACACGATCGGCCTTCACTCGCGCAGTGCTGTCGGGCGGCTGGAAGACTTGGACAATATAGACCTCAGCGATATGACGCAAATGCGCAAGGTAATTACCTTTGCCTATCAGCTGCTCCCGGGAGCATTAGTGGTTCCCAGTCCGGATTACATCAATTTGATGGTCCTGATGCCACAAGCGCATGATCGAACGCTGGTCGAGGATTTCATGCTCATCCCGGAGCAACCAGCCAACGACAAGGCTCGCGATCATTGGGAACGCAGCTGGGCCTTGCTCGATGGCGGTGTTTTCGCTGGCGAAGATTTCCGCGCAGCCGAACTGGGACAGCAAGGATTATCCAGTGGTGCGGTACCGGAACTCACTTTGGGAACGCTGGAAACTGGGATACGTCGCTATCACGAGTGCGTCGAGGAAGCCTTGCGCGCTGCCAATTGAAAGCTTAACCGCGCTGCATGGCCGAAAACAGACTTCCCGAAGCCGGCGACCGCATCGCCAAGCTGCTCGCTCGTGCAGGTGTGGCAAGCCGACGAGAGATCGAGCGCATGATCGCCGACGGGCGTATCTCGCTTAACGGCAAGGTACTGGATACTCCAGCGATCAAACTGGAAAGCCTGCGCGGCGTCACTGTTGACGGCAAACCGGTCGGTCAGGCCGAAGATACGCGGCTCTTCGCCTTTCACAAGCCGTCGGGCCTCATAACTGCCGAGCATGATCCGAAAGGTCGGCCAACAATTTACGCGGCGCTGCGCAATGCGCTGCCAAAGGATGCAGGCCGCGTAATGCCGGTTGGCCGGCTCGACTTCAATACGGAAGGCTTATTGCTGCTAACCAACGACGGCGAGATGAAGCGCGCAATGGAGCTGCCTTCGACAGGGGTTCCACGCAGCTACCGCGCCCGGGCGTTCGGTGACATCACCCAGGCACAACTCGATGAGTTGATTGAAGGCATAGAAGTCGACGGGATTCGCTATGGCCAGATCGAAGCTAATCTGGAACGCGGATCGGGACGCAACCGGTGGATCGAACTTACTTTGCGCGAAGGCAAGAACCGGGAGGTAAGAAAGGTTCTTGAGCATTTGGGGCTGGAAGTAAATCGCCTACTCCGGATCGGCTACGGACCGTTCCATCTCGGCGATCTTCCTCGCGGTCAGGCAGTCGAGATCAAGCGTGGAGATGTCGAAAGCTTCAAACGCGAATTGTCGCGCGGTGGTCGCGCGTGAGGATCATAGCGGGTGATTGGCGCGGCCGGAAACTCGTTGCGCCCAAGGGAGACCTCACTCGACCTACCTCCGACCGGACCCGGGAAACCTTGTTCAGCATGCTTACAAGTCGCTTGGGCAGCTTTGCGGACATCTCCGTAGTCGATCTGTTTGCCGGTTCTGGTGCTCTCGGCCTGGAAGCGTTGTCACGAGGTGCAGCATCGTGCCTATTCGTTGAACAAGAAAGCGACGCCGTGAAAGCCATCCGGGCCAACATAGAGAGCCTGGAAGCGCGAACCCGCAGCCAAGTTCAACAAGGCTCAGTAATGGGTCTGGGCCCAGCTAAGGTTCCACATGACCTGATCGTTCTAGATCCGCCCTACGATACTGGTGCTGGTCAGGTGGCACTTGATCGCTTGGCTCGGCTAGGATGGATAGGCAGCGCGACTTGGATTGCGCTGGAAACCCGCAAGGACGAAGACGTCACAGTAAAGGCGCTCGATATCGAAAGCGAACGCGTCGTCGGAAAGGCCAAGCTTACGTTACTGAGGCTAAAATCCTAGCCGAACCGCGCAGCAAAAAGGGCGGATCCTCCTTAAGGAACCGCCCTTGTCTCAGTCCTCTCCGGATCACGCCGGAGATGATAACATATCAGTTATTTGGGCGAGTTGCCGGAAGCGGCTCATTGATCTCGCTGGCGGGGCGTCCCGGCCAATATTCGAGCGGACGATTTACCCCTGCGCCACGCTTGCCAGCTTCCCAAGCGTTGATGCAATTGTCCTGTTCATCAGCAGAACAAATCGGCAGGTCTCCAGTGGGCGGTCCGGCGTCAGCAGGAGTTGACTGTACCACCTCGCTACTCACAAAACGCGGCGACATTGAACTGGCCGAAGATGAAGCAGCGGTTGCCGTGGTTGCAGTATTCGAGCTGGTCGCACCAGACATCTGAGCATTGATCTGCTGCCATGCCATAGTGCGCTGTTCCGGCGTCATTTCATAAATGCGAACGCGCTGCGGATCGGTAAGCACCCACCATGCCTCGGTCTGGCGCGGCTCCAGTGTCCAGTAATATTCTTGCACGTCGCTTGGCCACGCATCGTATGCACCACGACGTTCCATCGGCCAGCCTTCATACATTGTCGTCTGCGCATCAGTCAGCACATAAGCTTCACCATCTGCGGTGACAGCCATATCCTGAGCAAACGCGGGGGCTGCAGTGAATGTCAGCGCTGCGGCGCCGGCGAGAATCATGCTTTTCATTGTGTAGTCTCCTTACGTTGACCTTGGGCATAATACGCTGCGACAATGCCGATTGTTCCGAAGACGCCTTGCAGGGGTTGTGAAGGTAAGTTCCGTTCCCTAGTTGTTCTAGCATAATGTCAGATCTACCGACTTCAACTGGAAACCCCGGAAATGCTGGCATTCCCGCTTATGCCGCTTCTCTAAACTCGCCCCAGCGGAAAGCCGTTCTCACTACTGAGGGACCTGTTCTAATGCTCGCCGGTGCGGGGACTGGCAAAACCGCAGCGCTGACCGCGCGATTGGCCCACCTTATCGCCACGCGGAAAGCTTGGCCGAGCGAGATTCTTTGTGTCACCTTCACCAATAAGGCTGCTCGCGAAATGCGTGAGCGCGTGGGTCGGCACATCGGCGATGCGGTCGAAGGAATGCCTTGGCTCGGTACGTTCCACTCCATCGGCGCCCGGATGCTGCGCAGGCATGCCGAGATCGTCGGATTGCAAAGCAATTACACGATCATCGATACCGACGATCAGCTGCGTCTTTTGAAACAGCTTATCCAGGAACACGATCTGGACGAAAAAAGGTGGCCTGCTCGTCAGCTCGCAGGCCTTCTCGATCGGTGGAAGAACCGCGGGCTGAACCCGGGCGATTTAGATGCAGTAGAGAATGAAGCCTATGCAAATGGTCGCGGTGCCCAGTTCTATAAGCTTTATCAGGATCGGCTGAAGGCACTGAACGCCTGCGATTTCGGCGACTTGCTGTTGCACATGCTGAACATTTTTCGCCAGCATCATGATGTGCTCGCGCAATATCAACAACGGTTCAAATACATCTTGGTGGACGAATATCAGGATACCAACCAGGTGCAGTATCTCTGGCTGCGCCTGCTGGCACAGGCCCATAAGAACATTTGCGTTGTTGGTGATGACGATCAGTCCATCTATTCGTGGCGCGGGGCCGAGGTCGCCAATATCCTGAAGTTCGAAAAGGATTTTCCAGGCGCGGCTGTCATCAAACTCGAACAGAATTACCGCTCCACCCCGCAGATCCTTGCGGCGGCTTCCGGTCTAATCGATGCCAATAGCGAACGCTTGGGCAAGACCCTTTGGACAGAGCTCCCCGCGGGAGAGAAGGTCCGCATTGTCGGCATTTGGGATGGTCCAGAAGAGGCACGGCGGGTCGGCGAAGCGATCGAACGCTTGGAGAGCGAAGGCGCACCTCTGGATCAAGTCGCCATTCTGGTTCGTGCCCAGTATCAGACCCGCGAGTTCGAAGATCGGTTCATTCAAATCGGCCTGAATTACAGGATTGTCGGCGGATTTCGCTTTTACGAACGCGCGGAAATTCGCGATGCCCTTGCCTATCTGCGCACCATTGCGCAGCCTGCCGACGATCTTGCCTTCGAGCGGATATACAATCAGCCAAAGCGAGGCCTTGGCGCCAAGACCTTGGAAGCGATGCGCCGCCATGCGCGCCGCACGCAGCAACCGCTCGCGGCTGCATCACTCGATCTCGCCGATAGCGACGAGCTGCCTACACGCGCACGAAATATGCTCGTCGGGCTTCTTGGTCAGTTCGTTCATTGGCGCGAACTGGCGGAAAAGGTTACCCCGTCCGAATTGCTCCGCACCGTCCTCGTTGAAAGTGGCTATGAGGAAATGCTGCAAAAGGATCGCAGTGCAGAAAGCGCTGGGAGGCTCGAGAACCTTTCCGAACTTGCGCGCGCGATGGAAGAGTACGAAACGCTCACAGATTTCCTCGAGCATGTCAGCTTGGTGATGGACAACGAACGCGCCGATGACGGTGAGAAGGTGACCATCATGACGATGCACGCTGCAAAGGGGCTGGAGTTCGACAATGTCTTTCTTCCAGGTTGGGAAGAGGGTGTCTTTCCAAGCCAGCGATCGATTGATGAAGGTGGTCTGGCTAGCCTCGAGGAGGAGCGGCGTCTGGCATACGTGGCGATTACCCGAGCAAAGCGCCACTGTACCATTTTACACGCGGCAAACCGGAGAATTTATGGCCAGTGGACCAGTTCCATACCGAGCCGCTTCATCGGGGAATTACCGGATGAGCATGTGGAGAGCGAGACGACAATGAGCGGGGGAGCTTCGTTGTGGCGGGCGAATTGGACCGAGACTGAGGATCCTTTTGCACACGTATCTTCGCAACGGCCCGATCGCAGCACAGCGCGAGGGCCTGGTTGGCAACGCGCGCTCGCCAGCGGCTACGAAACGACCCCCCGACGGCTAGCAGAGCCGGGAAAAAGCGCAGCTAGTTTTGCCGCGAAACCACGAACCGATATCAGCATCGGCGCGCGCGTATTTCACGACAAGTTCGGATACGGTTTCGTCACCGATCAGGAAGGCAACAAGCTCGAAATAGAATTCGAGAAGTCTGGTACCAAGCGTGTCCTCGACAGCTTCGTAAAGCCCGCTGAAAACTAGACAGCGGCCGTCGCGTGATCAGAGGGCGGAAACGTCCAGAAAGCCGGGTCTCGGGCCATTCCACTCGCCCGGCGCCGTGGGACCGTCATCACGATCGCTATCGCGGTAGGACTGCTTGGCTTTCTTTGCCCGATCGCCATCAGCATTCTGTCGCGGTTTTGACGACGTCCTGTCCGAACGCTCGCGCTTTGTCGGTGCGGGTTCGTCTTTCGGCGCTTCGACCAGTTCCACGCGGACGTCCTTCTTGCCGAATACGGCAATCGGAGTTTTTGTCAGCTTTTCAACGTTCTGTATCGCCTCGGCATCTTCGTCGGTAACGAACGTAAAGGCCCGACCTTTCGCCCCTGCCCGCCCGGTACGTCCGATACGATGAACATAGTCATCCGGATGCCACGGCGTATCGAAGTTGAAGACGTGGCTTACGCCCTTCACGTCCAGTCCCCGCGCGGCGACGTCCGACGCGACGAGAATATTGACCTCTCCGGCTTTGAAACGATCGAGCTCCTGCACGCGGCTGCCTTGATCCATATCACCATGAATTTCACTGCTAGCAAAACCATGGCGTTGCAGGCTTTTGTTGAGTTCGCGCACAGTCGTCTTTCGGTTCGCGAAGATGATCGCGGTTTCCACCAGATCGTTGCGGAGCAGCCAGCGCAGCGTCTCACGCTTCTGGCGCGGCTTTACCGGGATCTTGAACGCGGTAATGTCCTTGTTGGTCGTCGCGGCCCGGCTCACTTCGATCCGCTTCGGATTATCGAGAAACTTCTTGGCAAGCTTTTCGATCGGCGGCGGCATGGTTGCCGAGAACAGCATGGTCTGCCGGGTTTCTGGCAGTTTATCGCAGATGAACTCAATATCGGGAATGAACCCCATATCCAGCATGCGATCCGCCTCGTCGATCACGAGCAACTCGCACCCGTTGAGAAGTATCTTTCCGCGTTCGAACAGATCCATGAGCCGACCCGGCGTCGCGATCAGGACATCGACACCATCGTTCAGCGCCTTGACCTGATCACCCATCTGAACGCCGCCGATAAGCAGTGCGAGTTTTAGATCGTGGTTCTTGCCGTACTTTTCGAAATTCTCCGCAACCTGAGCGGCAAGCTCTCGCGTCGGCGCCAATATGAGGCTGCGTGGCATAAGCGCACGACGTCGTCCGCTCGCAAGAATGTCGATCATCGGCAGGACGAAGCTGGCAGTCTTTCCGGTACCGGTCTGCGCGATCCCGATGATGTCTTTCATCATCAGTACTGGCGGAATGGCCTGCGCCTGGATCGGAGTCGGCTCTGTATAACCGGCTTGTTCGACGGCTTTAAGCAGGTCAGCGGAAAGGCCGAGATCGGCAAAACTCATGCGGCTAACAATTGCCCCTCTTCAGGAAGAATATCAGATAATACCAGAAAAGGCCGCGGCAAGGCGGCCTCTAGCGAAGGCGCCCTTCGACAATTTGTCAGCTTAAGTCAAGGAAAACCGCCTCAGTCAGCGGCTTCGACGGCCAATTGTGTAAAGCGAGTTACCTGGCATTTGGCCCCCGCCCTGCTAAGCAGGCGATCGCGGTTCACGCAAATCTTTCCATCGGCACTGCGCTCCATATAAAAGCCGCGATAGAAGTCGCGCGGGCTACAGCCCTTCTCAAGTTTGGCAAAGAGCGTTCTTCGATCCCGGGTGAACATCACAAGACGATCGCCGTGATCGGCCACACCGCCAATGGCCGCGCTATCCACGCATTTTGCGAATGGCCGCTCGACAATACGACGCCCCGCGTTCGCCTGCGTCGAGTTCGCGGCGAGATTTTGCCCAACTGTGCTACGAGCCGGCGAGATTCGCAAAATGACCCGCCGTTCGATGCGCACCTGCTGATTCTTCTCTGGACCGACCCCATCAAAGACCGGCGACCACGCTGGGGCATCTTCCGACAAGGGCAAAGGGGAAAGACGCTTTTCCCGAATCTGATGCGCTTCCTGTTGTGGAAGCACAGGAAAATTTGATCCGTCCGGTACCTGCCATCCAACTGGAAATAGCAACGCCAATGGCGCAAGAAAGAGTGGCAGGCTCGGCATTGGTTAAGGCGTAACTGTTCCTTTGGCGCAACCGAAGACAATGGCATGCCTCCGTCTGCCCACCATCTGGCCTCTTATCTTTGAATATGGCCTTAATTGAATGGCAACGCTCAGCATAAGGGTCCCCTTCCCCGACGCTTTGTGGCATGCCGTACTCCATGACTCAACGGGACAATTCTTTTTCCGAAGCCGCTGCTGCTCTGCTTGGTGACAGGGGCTTCACAACCGACCATGACCTGCTCCAACCTTGGCTGACCGATTGGCGCGGTAGGTTCACCGGCAAGGCAATCGGCATGGCATCTCCGGCAAGCACGCAGGAAGTCGCCGAACTCGTAAAGCTTTGTGCTGACTATGGTGTCCCTATCGTCCCGCAAGGCGGCAACAGCGGCATGTCCGGAGGGGCCACGCCAGATTCGAGCGGCAATGCAGTGCTGCTCTCGCTTCGCCGTATGGATGCATTTCGCGAATTTGATGTGGAGGCACGTCAGATCACATGTGACGCTGGAGTGATCCTCCAGAATCTGCACGAGAAGGTAGGCAAGGAAAGGCTCCGCTTTCCACTCACTCTTGGCGGGAAAGGATCAGCTACCATTGGTGGTTTGATTTCAACCAACGCTGGAGGCACCCAGGTTTTGAGGCATGGCACCATGCGCGCACAAGTCTTAGGTCTCGAGGCGGTGATGGCTGACGGTTCGGTTCTCGATGCTCTTACTCCGCTTAAGAAGGATAATCGGGGTTTCGACCTCAAGCAGCTGCTGATCGGCTCGGAAGGCACCTTGGGAATCGTGACTGCTGCCACCTTGCAATTATTGCCAGAGATCGCAGATCGAAGGGTAGTGTGGGCCGGGCTCTCCTCGCTACAGAACGCGCGCGAACTTTTTCTCCATTGCGAAGCGACCGCTGCTCAGCAACTCGAGGGCTTCGAGGTTCTTCCGGATCACAGTCTACAAGCGGTACTGGCTCACCTTCCCGCTTCGCGAAGCCCCCTTGGTTCGCAATATCCCTGGTACGCCTTGATTGAACTTACAGCGAATGACGAAGATGTAGACATGCTGGCGCGCAAAACCGAGAGTTTGATGAACTCGGCGCTAGATGCGTCGCTTATCGACGATGCTGTGATAGCTGTAAACGAAACGCAAGCAGAGACATTCTGGTTACTCAGGGATTCCATCGCCCCGGCAGAACGAGCAATCGGGCCGGCGATGCAGCATGACATCTCGGTCCCCGTGCCCCTGATGGCAGATTTCGTAGAAAAGGTCTCGCCTGAGATAGAGCAACGTTTTCCCGGGACTAAAGCTGTTGCTTTTGGTCATTTGGGGGACGGGAACGTGCACTTCCACGTTCTCGCCCCGTCAGGTTCAGATCGGCACAGTTGGGAATCCGCAGATGCGAAGGTAATCAGCAAGTTCGTGCATGATAAGGTTACCGAATGGGGTGGCTCGATCAGCGCAGAACACGGCATCGGACAAATAAGACGTGATGAACTCGGGAGGTTAGCCGATCCCGCCAGATTGTCGGTAATGCGAAACATTAAGACCGCTCTTGATCCAAAGGGGATCATGAATCCCGGAAAACTGGTGCCGCTTGCGAAACAAGCCGCAAGTCCGTAAGGGCGCACCGTCCGGCACGTGGTGCCATAATCGGCACGGTTCGCCACCTTAGTTCATTCAAAAAGACTTCTCGGAGATAATTCATGGCCAGCGCGCCGCAGCAGCCCCAATTGCCCCTCTTCTTTAACGATCTGATGCCGCTGAACAGCCGGGATCATAAAAATTATCGCTCGCGTATGATCGATAGCGCACCGTGGCTTTCCAAGGCCCACGCGATTCCGCTTACGGTGGACGAATTCGTTCAGGCTCAGCGCGATTTTCCTATCGTATTCTCCAGTGGCGAAAACCCGCTTCCGCTAGCGCTCATGGGCCTCAATGAAGGCGTGAACACCTTCGTTGACGAAAGCGGCAAAGTTACCGAGCAAGTGTATCTTCCAGCCTACATCCGTCGCTATCCCTTCATGCTCGCGAAACTGCAGAAGGATGCCACCGACCTCTCCTTGATGTTCGACCCGACTAGCGAAGCGCTTGGCGAGTTTGCCGATGGCGAACGTCTTTTCGATGACGAAGGCAATACGACTGATGCCACGAAACGGGTCCTCGAATTCTGCGAGCATTTTGAACAAGCCGCTCAGCGTACTCAGGCATTCCTCGCCGAAATCAAGGAAGCCGGCCTGCTTATGGATGGCGAAGTTGCCATTCAGCGCCAGGACACTGAAAACCCGTTCGTTTATCGTGGCTTCCAAATGGTCGACCAAGAGAAACTTCGCGAAGTGAATGCTGATAAGCTGGAGGCCTGGAACAAGAACGGTCTTCTCATGCTAATCCATGCGCACATCTATTCTCTCGAACTGATGCGCGTCATCTTTGCGCGTCAAATACAGCAGGGCAGCGCCCCGCAACCGACTTCGCAGGCAAATCTGCCGAATTAAGTAAAGCGAACCACCCGGTGGCCATTCTTGGATTTATCAATAGATGGTACGCATCTCCTAACTCACATGAGATGCAGATTGGCTACCGGTTGGGGTTGCTAGCGACGCTGCTTTTTCTCGCTTCGGGTTGCTCCACTTCTAGTGGGGGCGCGCGGGCATTCGATGCTGCGCTAACATCTCCATTGCAAGAGTTCCAAAATAAGGAGGCTAGGCTCTACCGCATCGGGTATCGACTAGCTTCTTCAAACGCTTCCTATTGTGATCGGATCGAACCTACACTGGGGTTCCTTATTCATGACGCAAGTTCCTACAAAAATGCAGCTTCCGTCAGAGAGGAATTCGGACTGATCGGTGATATCGGGGTTCAAGCTGTGGCGCCTGGCTCTCCAGCAGCGGAAGTCGGTCTGAAACAGAACGACACACTCATCGCCGTCGATGGTCAACCCGTTCAGTCTTTCCACCAGGATCCTGATGCGACTTGGCGACGCGGCCTCGATATTCGCCGTGAGATTGCCAATTCAGCCCAAGATGGCAGCGTAATGATCGATTGGTCTTCGGCGGGCGCGGCAGTCCAAGCGGTCGAAGTAAAAGCCGTCGATGTCTGCAAATCGCAAGTCGAATTGCTATCTGGTGATAGTGGTGCTTTGGCAGACGGCACGCGCATATTGGTGGGCGACCGATTTCCTGGCTTGGCATATAGCGACGACGAGCTAGCTGCCGTCCTTGCGCATGAGATGGCTCACAACATTTTGGGACATATAGATTTTCTCGTAGAGAACGGGCGATCCGGTGGGTTTGGACGCAATTCAGAGCGAGACGCAGATCGGCTTATGCCTTGGCTGTTGGTAAATGCGGGTTATGACCCTTACGCAGCCACTCGCATGATGCAGCAATATGGTCCCCGCCATTCAGGAGGCATCTTTCGCAGTCGCAGCCATGATGGTTGGGATGAACGTGTGGAGCTGATCGAGGAACAGGTCAAAGAAGTTAAACGCAGACAGACGGAAACGGGCAGAGCTACCGTCGACTGGTCTGCTTTTTTCAAACCACTCCTAGTACAGTACTGACTTGGCAAGCCGGATCGAGCCCTTCTTGAGATATCCCGAATATCTCATAATCACTACCTATTGAAGCCAATCTCAGGACACCTATTTAAAATGTGTCGGGCACGTTTCCCCCTCATGACGGGCCCGGCTTTGGCGCAACTTTCGCGCCACCTCCCTGAACCTTGGCTACCTCGTGCGTTTGCACGAGGTAGTTTTTTATTCCGCAGCATCACGTATTGGCGCCCCTAACAGGTAGGTCTGTACAGCTACCTCCTTTACCATTTGGGAAAGGAGGCAAACAAGAGCATCTGACCGCGACGTCAAATTCTCAAATTTGGAATCAAGGTACAGTGTGCGGCAAATTTCCAACTGGAATGCGTGCATCATTCGGCGAGGATTTCCATGACGATCCAGCACATATCCGCCTGCGTAAGGTCTATTCCGAAGCAAGCGACGGCCTGTGACATGAAAGAAGCTCTCCACGGCGTGTGTCATTGCGGCATCACAACTCCCTCCGAAACGATCGCCCAGGACAAACTCTACCGGAGCGCAGTCTCTTTCCTGCCTCGTTAACGGCGGCATCGAATGAAGATCAATGAGCGTCGCAATGCCAAATCTTTCGCACATTCTCTCGAGCATCGCGGCAAGTTTGGCGTGATATGGAACATGGATATTGCTTATCCGCCCCGTCAGATCATCCATACCTAAGGGGCCACGCCATATTTCTTCCCTTGCCAAGCGGCGTGGAACTAATCCTAATCCGCTTCTCGCCCGCCGATTAGCGTCACTGGAGTTTGGGCTTTTTCTGCCCACCCCCCTAACCATTCCCCAGTCGACATCATCGACGTTTCGATTGAGATCGATCATTGCCCGAGGTGCTTCCGCGATTAAGATCGCCGCACCGGTCTCACGCGCAATTTTCGTCGCCAACTTATCAACGAAGCGATCTTCGAGCTTTAGCATCGACGATTGCGGATCCCGCATTTGTCTTATGATCTCTTCAGGGTAGGAACGTCCGGCATGAGGAACGGCAAGTATCACCGGCATCGAAGCTGAGGATATGGGTGAATACCGGAAGGCCGGCGATGAATTCGGCCACAGCCTTCCTCCCGCTTCCATTTTGATTTCTCCGCAAGACTGTGTGCCAGGCATTCCGCATATTGCTTGGAGTTGCAGGCAAGTCAAAAGTATCAGCGCACAGCGGACGAGAACCAAGACCTTTGAGGCAGATCATCGGCAAGCCTTATTTATGCAGGTCGCTATTCGACAGACATTTTTTCAGATAGCGCATACCCACCTGGGCAATGGTTTTTTTAAGATGTCTCTTCTAAGGTGCCCACTATGGCAGAACCCAAAAATCTCATTTTGCTGGCTGAAGATGACGAAGCCATGCGTCTGTATCTGGAGCGCGCTCTCCAAAATGCGGGCTTTGTTGTAGATTCGGTGGACCGGGGAACGGAAGCTGTCACTTTGCTTGAAAGCAAGGTCTATGACCTATTGCTTTCCGACATCGTTATGCCGGGAATGGACGGAATCGAACTCGCACAACGCTGCAATCGGATCAGCCCATCAACCAAGGTAATGTTCATCACCGGATTCGCCGCTGTGAGCCTGAAAGCGAGCCGCGAACAACCCAATGCTAAGGTACTTTCGAAGCCATTTCACCTTCGTGATCTGGTCATGGAAGTGGAGCGGGTATTGAACGAGAAAGTCAGCGTACAATTATAATGAAATAGGCTCTTGCGCCCCTGATATTCTCCCGTTAAGGCGCGTCCTTGCCGGCCGAGCTGGCCAGTTCGATGTGTGGGCGTATAGCTCAGTGGTAGAGCACTATGTTGACATCGTAGGGGTCCCAAGTTCAATCCTTGGTACGCCCACCATCGGAACTCCTTAGCAATTTCACCTCGCTAAAAATTAGCGCGCAGTTCTTTTTTCAAAAGATCAGGTTCTTCCCTGCGCAATGGCGGCGATCCTTAAATACGCGCTTACTAGGATCGTTCTCAAAGGAATTGCTCCATCCGGTCTCTACGAAATTAAGAAAAGAGCTTTTCGTTGGGTTTTAAGCCGATCCCATAATGCCAACAAAATACTGTACACAAAAAGGCCGGTTCCGCTTGTGCGAAACCGGCCCTCTTAACGCCTAAGCAGTTAGACTTATGCGCTTACCGGGAAATCATCGTCATCGTCATCAGCAGCAACGATGATGCCTGCAATCACAGCGGCCGCGGCCAGGGCAGCAATAATCAGCGACGAACCAGCGAGTTCTGCCGATTCTTTGACCGGCTGCGAGCTACGCTGCGCATCTGCTGCAGTAGCAACCACAGGGGTGGCAGCCATGGCGACCGCTGCGAAAGGAAGGATGAATTTTTTCATGTCTACGCTTACTCCTAATTTAACCCTGCTTACCCGAGGGCCTTTGGATTTCATATAACCTTGAATATCGAACGTCGTGAAGGAATTCAACCCCTTCTACCTCTCCCACCTCACAAATATTGCTTTTAATATCTGATCATTAGTAAACAATTCTTCTTAAGTGAGAGCTTCTCAGAGAACGCCACCCATTAAAACCAACGGAAAACTGGGAAGTTCCTGCAAATAGCCCCCATCGTGAATACAATCGGTCAGTGTTGCGGTTCTGCATCACCCGCGTAGGGGATGTCGGTTTAGCTTATGCGCCTAGCCATCTTCCGCGCCATCCTTGCTCTGCTGGTACGCTATGCTAAAGCGCGCGCCACCCCATTCTAACCGACAGGACTTTCATGGCAAAGATCAAAGTAGCCAACCCGGTCGTCGAACTTGACGGCGACGAAATGACCAAAATCATCTGGAAGTGGATCCGAGAGCGCCTGATCCTTCCTTATCTCGATGTAGATCTGAAGTATTACGATCTGTCGATCGAAAGCCGCGACGCGACCAATGACCAGATCACCGTTGATGCTGCGAATGCGATCAAGGAACATGGTGTCGGCGTTAAATGCGCCACCATCACGCCTGACGAACAGCGTGTCGAAGAATTCAGCCTTAAAAAAATGTGGGTTAGCCCTAATGGCACCATCCGCAATATTCTTGGCGGCGTGGTATTTCGTGAACCCATCGTAATCGATAACGTCCCGCGTCTTGTCCCGGGCTGGACCGATCCGATCGTCGTCGGACGCCATGCATATGGCGATCAATACCGCGCCAAGGACACTTTAATACCAGGCAAGGGCAAGCTCCGCATGGTATTCGAAGGTGAAGATGGCGAGAACATCGACATCGACGTTTTCGAATTCCCCAGCCCGGGCGTCGCCATGACGATGTATAATCTCGACGACAGCATCCGCGATTTCGCGCGCGCAAGCTTTTCTTACGGCTTGGACCGGAAATGGCCCGTTTACCTCTCCACCAAGAACACCATTCTCAAAAAATACGATGGCCGTTTCAAGGACCTTTTTCAGGAAGTATTCGACGCTGAATTCAAGGATCAATTCGACAAGCACGGCCTTACCTATGAACATCGCTTGATCGATGACATGGTTGCTGCAGCACTCAAGTGGAACGGCAAGTTCGTTTGGGCTTGTAAGAACTACGACGGTGACGTGCAGTCTGATATCGTCGCGCAAGGTTTCGGATCGCTCGGTCTCATGACATCCGTTCTGATGACGCCGGACGGTAAGACCGTCGAAGCGGAAGCGGCGCACGGCACGGTGACCAGGCACTATCGCCAGCATCAGGAAGGCAAGGCCACCTCGACCAACCCGATTGCAAGTATTTTCGCGTGGACCCGCGGCCTGATGTATCGCGGTAAATTCGACAACACTCCCGAGGTGGTAAAGTTTGCCGAGACGCTCGAACGAGTTTGCATCCAAACAGTTGAGAACGGCAAGATGACCAAGGATCTTGCTCTGCTCATCGGACCGGATCAGAGCTGGATGACAACCGAACAGTTCTTCGAAGCAATCGTAGAAGGGCTAGAAGCAGAGATGGCTGGCTAAGGCCGAAACTCCTGTGCGCCTGAGTCATTACTCAGATAAGCCAGATCAACGGGGTCGGCAGAAGCCGGCCCCGTTTTGTATTGAGAATTTGAGAAAGTACGGGGTATAAATGGCTAAGCAGCCAGCGAAAAAGCGTAGCGTTCGCCGCAAAACTACCGAGAAATTCGGACAGAAACGCCTCGAGATACGCAACGCGAAAATCAAGGATATCCGAGGTATCGCTGACTTGGTGCGACGCGTTTATGAAGACATGCCAGCGTATACTCACGGTGAAATTCGTGGTCAGATTAACAATTTCCCCGATGGCTGCTTTGTCGCGCTGCTTGATGAAAATGTCGTCGGATATTGTGCCACTATGCAAGTGGCGGAAGCGCTCGCTTTTCAAGACCACGACTGGGATGAAATAACCGGCAACGGCTACGGAAGCCGTCACGATCCTACCGGGGATTGGCTTTATGGCTACGAAATGTGCGTCGATCCTAAAGTACGCGGCGTTCGCATTGGTCGTCGCCTTTACGAAGAGCGCCGCGCCCTTGCCGAGGAGAATGACCTGACAGGCATCGTTTTCGCCGGACGTATGCCAAATTACCGGCGAAATCGCCGTAAGGTTGATGGGCCGCAGGACTACCTCGACAAAGTTGTCGAAGGAAAGCTGCATGACCCCGTATTGCGCTTCCAGCTGGCTAATGGATTCGAGCCCCACCGGGTAATGGAAGGTTACCTTCCGGAGGACAAAGCCAGCATGACAAATGCGATCATGATGGTTTGGCGCAACCCCTATGTCGAGCATGACCAGCCCGTAAAGAAGCGACTTCCTCGTGGTGTGGAGGCGGTGCGGGTTGCCACCTGTCAGCTTCAGGCACGACAGGTGGCGGACTACGACGAATTCATGCGCCACGTGACCTACTTCGTCGATGTAGCAAGCGACTACGAGGCCGATTTCATCGTGTTCCCGGAGCTCTTCACCTTGATGCTGCTGAGCTTCGAGGAGAAGGAGTTATCGCCCGTCGAAGCCATCGAGCGTCTTTCGGAATATACCCCGCACTTGCGGCAGGACATTTCGGAGATGGCTATGCGCTATAACATCAATATCATCGCGGGTAGCCACCCTACACGCATGGACGATGGTGATATCCATAATGTTGCTTACGTATGCCTGCGCGATGGATCAGTGCACGCTCAGGAGAAAATACATCCTACTCCGAACGAGCGGTATTGGTGGAACATCAAGGGCGGCGACAAGGTCGAAGTAATTCAGACCGATTGCGGCCCTATCGGCGTGCAGATATGCTACGATAGCGAGTTTCCGGAGCTTAGTCGTCGCCTCGCCGATGAAGGTGCTCGAATTATCTTCGTGCCGTTCTGTACTGATAGCCGGCAAGGATATCTGCGGGTTAGGTATTGCGGGCAAGCGAGAGCGATCGAGAACCAATGTTTCGTGGTACTATCTGGCAATGTCGGAAATCTGCCCAATGTCGGCAACATGGACATCCAGTATGCCCAAAGCTGCATCCTAACACCGTGCGATTTTCCCTTCGCGCGCGACGGCATCGCTGCGGAGGCCACGGAGAATGTCGAAACTCTGACGATAAGCGACATTAATCTTGCGGATTTGCAATGGGCGAGGGCTGAAGGGACCGTGCGCAATCTCGCGGATCGCCGCTTCGATCTTTACCGAATTGAATGGGACGAGGACGGGAAGCATCCAGGCAAACCGCGGCCACGAAGAGAACCTCTTGGGCCTACCAGCCCCGGTGGTGGCTGATCGAGGATGCAGGCCAACCACTACTGATCATCGTAACGGGAAAGAAATTAACCTTACCGCAGGTGACAGCAGTGCAGCAGAAAACTACGACGAGTCATGGCTTCTGGCGAATTAGCATCCCCTGCGATTTCGGACGCGCTCGTCATTCTCGGCGCGGCTGGTCTGGTTATTCCGGTTTTTACGCGCTTCCGGATCACCCCGGTCATCGGGTTTATCCTTATCGGAATTCTAGTAGGTCCCTACGGACTAGGCCAATTGGTATTTGAGCGGCCCTGGCTTGAACACATAACCATTTCAGACCCGGAGGCTCTCGAACCATTCGCGGAATTCGGGATAATTCTGCTTCTATTCGCTATCGGTCTGGAGCTTTCATTCAAGCGCTTATGGCAGCTGCGTAAGTTGGTTTTCGGCCTCGGAGCTGCAGAACTTCTCATCGGCGGCGTTATTCTGGCCATCGTGCTGTCGATGCTGGGGCAATATTGGACTGGTGCGCTAGCACTGGGATTCGCCCTCGCGTTTTCTTCTACTGCAATCGTTCTGCCCATCTCTGGTAGCAGCAGTCCTGTAGGGCGCGCGGCGCTCTCAATGCTGCTGTTCGAAGATATCATGATCGTACCGATCGTTTTCATTCTCGGTGCGATGGCACCCAACGCAGCTGCCGGAGGATGGGAAGGTCTCGTAACAACCATGTGGCAAGGAGCAGCGGTCATCGCAGTTATGATGATTGCCGGTCGGTTTGCCCTGCCCCGATTATTTGCTCAAGCTGCTCGGACGAAAAGCCCTGAGCTCTTTCTGGCGGCGGCAATGCTTGTGGTCATCGGGGCTAGCCTTGCGACGGCGGCGGTAGGCCTTTCGCCTATCGTAGGCGCGCTAATCGCTGGCTTACTGATTGCCGAGACCGAATATCACAGCGAAGTCGAAGCCATTATGGAACCCTTCAAGGGTCTGGCGCTCGGCGTATTTCTCATAACCGTGGGCATGACGATCGACCTGGCCACGATCTGGGACAATCTCGGTCTTATCGCCACGGCTGTCCTAAGCGTGGTGGTTTTCAAGGCAGTTCTTACTGGAGTGCTCTTGAGGCTGATGGGCGCACGGAGAAGTACCGCAGCCGAAACCGGTATTCTCATGGCCAGCCCTTCTGAAACCACACTCATTGTTCTTGCCGCGGCAAGTTCGGCTTTGCTGATCCAGCCTGGCACCGCGCAGTTCTGGCAGATCGTGACTGCGATCGGCCTAACCATTACCCCTCTTCTTGCACGGCTCGGCAGGATCGTAGCGCGCAAAGTAGAGCCAGCGCCTGAGTTGCCGCCAGAAGATGAGGGCGAACGAAAAGTTATCATTCTCGGAATCGGCCGCGTTGGTCGACTAGTTGCCCAGATGCTGACTTCACACGATAAGCCGTATATCGCTTTGGACTCTGATGCCGACCTTATCGAGTATGCCAAGCGAGAAGGATATCGGGCGACCTTTGGTGACGCAGCACGCGGAGACGCGCTCCAACGCCTAGGGGTCGAAGACGCGCTAGCAGTCGTTCTGACCATGGATGAGCCCGTTCTCGCAGGCCGCTTGGTGACCAAACTTCGGGCTGAATATCCGGACCTGCTCATCGTGGCACGCGCACGAGATATTGCCCATGCCGCAGAGCTCTATCGAGCAGGTGCGAGTCATGCCGTGCCTGAGGCACTTGAAGCAACTCTCCAGCTGTCCGAAGCTGTTTTGGTCGATATCGGTGTCGCCATGGGACCGGTCATCGCATCGATACATGACAAACGTGACCAGTTCCGTTCCCAAATAGAAAAGGAAGGCGCCCTAACTTATCGTCCTAAGCTGCGGTCCAGTACAGCGGACGGTTGAACACTTTACTCTCTCGCGCGTTGGTATGGCAAAAGGAGAGAAATATGAGTGATATCGACCCGACAAAGCCCATTCCTAACGATGAGAAGTTCAAGCCGCAGAATGTGGCCGATCCGCGCAAAGACCAAGCGCCAGACCAGCGGCGCGGCGCTCCCGGCGACACCGAAGGATACGATATTGAAAAGGGTTCGAGCGGCGTCACTAAGAAGACACCGAGCGCCTGATCTACTCTTGAATTGAACACCCCCTGACTGGCATTTCAGTCAGGGGGTTTTTTATAACAATGAACGGCGAATTGCGGCTATCGCTTCATCGGCGTTGGCGCCATCCGGTCCCCCACCCTGAGCCATGTCGGCGCGACCGCCACCTCCCTTCCCGCCAAGGGTTTCCACCGCGGTTCGCACCAAAACGACCGCGCTGAACCTTTCCGTAAGATCATCAGTCACTGCTACTGCGATTGTACCTTTGCCATCATTGACCGCACAGACTGCCGCAACTCCAGAACCCATCCGCTTCTTCGTTTCGTCAAGAAGTGGACGTAGTTCTTTTGGATTCAGTCCTTCGATCACCTGACCGGAGAAGGTTACGCCGCCTACATCCTCGTCGGTTGGCTCGGTATCTCCGGAATATCCGCCCCCGAGCGCAAGGGCGCGTTTGACGTCAGCCAATTCTTTTTCGAGACGCTTGCGCTCTTCGACCAGGGCAGAAACCCGCGAAGCGGCTTCGTCCGGCGAAGTCTTGAGTGCAGACGCGATCATCCGAACTGCCTCATCACGGGCCAAGAGCCATTGCCGAGCGGCCTCCCCCGTCAGGGCTTCAAGACGTCTTACACCCGAACTCACAGCGCTTTCGGATACGATCTTGAACAATCCGATGTCACCAGTCGCTTCCACGTGAGTGCCCCCACATAATTCGACCGAATAATTTCTACCCTCTTCGCCTTTTCGACCCATGGAGAGAACACGGACTTCTTCACCGTATTTCTCGCCGAACAGCGCGAGCGCACCTGCCGCAACAGCATCATCGGGGGTCATGAGGCGCGTACCGACAGATTCGTTTGCCCGAATTTCTTCGTTAACTTCTGCCTCGATCGCGGAAATGTCCTCATCACTCAGGGGCTTCGGATGGGAAAAATCGAACCTGAACCGATCTTCCGAAACGAGCGACCCTTTTTGGGTAACATGTTCGCCCAGACGATTACGGAGCGCCGCGTGAGCAAGATGGGTTGCGGAGTGATTTGCACGTATCCGGTCGCGACGTTCCGCATCAATTTCGAGATGCACCGCGTCGCCACGGCTCACCGATCCCTTGGCGATTTTTGCAACGTGGGAATGTAGCCGACCGAGCGGCTTGTTGGTGCCTGATACTATGATTTCGAGCCCGTCGGGGGACCATATACGTCCTGCATCGCCGGTTTGCCCCCCGCTTTCGCCATAAAAAGGTGTTTGGTTTGTCAGAATCAGAACTTCATCACCCTCGGATGCGCCCTGGGCCTCCACGCCTTCCTTTATGAGGGCAACCACTTCCGCCTCACCCGTAGTGGACGCGTAACCGGTAAACTCGGTGGATCCCTCACGCTCGACTATGTCGAACCAGATTTCATCGCTTGCTGCGTCACCCGAGCCTTTCCAGGCTGCGCGAGCGGCAGCCTTCTGTTCAGCCATTGCCGCATCGAAGCCTTCACGATCTACCGCGATGCCGCGATTGCGCAGCGCGTCTTCGGTAAGGTCGTATGGAAAACCGTAGGTGTCGTAGAGTTTGAACGCGGTGCCACCGTCGAGCGTCCCGCCCTCGACAAGGTCACCCGTCGCCTCGTCGAGTAGCTTGAGCCCTTTATCCAAAGTGCGACGGAATTGTGTTTCCTCGCGTTCGAGCACTTCTTGGATCAAGGATTGTCCACGAACCAGCTCGGGGTAAGCGGCGCCCATTTCGCTGACGAGTTCCGGGACCAACCGATGCATAAGAGGAGCGCTTGCCCCAAGTAGATGGGCATGCCGCATGGCACGCCGCATGATCCTGCGGAGGACGTAACCGCGGCCTTCATTACTGGGCAACACACCGTCGGCCAGCAGGAAACTGGTCGAACGAAGGTGATCGGCGATCACTCGATGGCTTGCGGTGCTTTCACCTTCCGCCTTGACCCCGGTCAGAGCCTCGCTCGCTCCGATAAGCGCCTTGAAGGTATCCGTATCGTAATTGTCGTGCACGCCCTGCATGACCGCTGCGACGCGTTCGATACCCATTCCGGTATCGATACTGGGTTTGGGCAGATCGCCGACGATCTCGTCATTTTCCTGCGTGAATTGCATGAAAACGAGGTTCCAGATTTCTACGAAACGATCGCCGTCCTCTTCAGGAGATCCCGGAGGTCCGCCCCAGATATGATCTCCGTGATCGTAAAAAATTTCGGAGCATGGACCGCATGGACCGTCCGACCCCATCGCCCAGAAATTGTCTTTCGTCGGTATGCGAATTATCTTCTCATCCGCAAATCCGGTGCGCTTTTTCCAGAGATCGAAGGCTTCATCATCAGTGTGATAAACCGTAACGAGCAGTCGATCGGGATCGAGCTCCCATTCCTTGGTTAGTAGGGTCCAGGCATTATCAATTGCCTGTTCCTTAAAATAGTCACCGAAGCTGAAATTGCCGAGCATCTCGAAGAAGGTGTGATGGCGCGCGGTGTAGCCGACGTTGTCGAGATCATTATGCTTGCCGCCAGCTCGCACGCATTTCTGGGCGCTCGTCGCGCGGGGTGCTGGTGGAGTTTCCAGGCCGGTGAATGCGTTCTTGAATGGCACCATACCCGCGTTGACGAACATGAGCGTGGGATCGCTGAACGGCACAAGGGGAGCGCTCGGCACTTCGGCGTGATCTTTCGAGCCGAAGAAATCGAGAAAAGAGCGGCGGATTTCATTTGTCGACGTCATAGGCGGAGCAGTTAGGCAATCACGCCGCGCCCGACAAGCGGGAAAGGCTACCCGCTGTTCGAACACATAAACCGCAGGTTATCTCACACGCTTGTTTACCACATGAAGTAAGGGCCAGACCTTTCTCGGGCTCTTTTCCATGCCGGCCGATCGTGGATCGCCGCTACGAAGCGAGCAAGTTTCGGAGCCCGAGAAGAAAACCCGTGCATCATGGCTATTTCTGCCGGAAAGCTCATCATAACATCCGCAGCGGTCCAGTCAGAACCAACGAAATGCAGATCCTCGCTGATAGCTTCTTCAGCGAACATAACATGCGCTTCCAGCTGCTCTTCGATCCGGGGCATGATGGGGGCCGCCGCATCGCCCAGCCTGCCTGCCATCAGCTTCATCATCACTGGAATGAAGAACGAGCTTTCGCCAAATTGCATCCATTCAAGATGGTCAATCCATTCCGGCGAGCCACTGTCCGGAACCCATGAATTTCCGCCATGGCGCGCGCAAAGATATTCGATGATCGCGCCGCTTTCACTAGTGGATCGGCCGTCGTCCTCTATGATCGGCGACTTTCCTAAAGGATGAGCCTGTTTGAGCTCTGGCGGAGCCAGATTGGTTTGAGGATCGCGTTGATAGGAAACGAGTTCATAGTCGACACTCAATTCCTCGAGCAGCCAGAGAATGCGTTGCGAGCGGCTATTGTTCAAATGGTGCACGGTGATCGTCATGAACAGTCCCCATTTGCTTTCTGTGTAGGTCTAATGTTTAGCTAGCAGCTCGAAGCGGAGGGACCGGTCAATCCTCTTTGATCAGCGTCACCTGGTGGACGTCAATTCCACCTCCGCGAAATCCACCTTCACAATACATGAGATAGTAGCGCCAAAGGTCACAAAACTGCGCATCGAATCCTAATGGCAATCTGCCCGATGCTAGGGCGGCATCGAAGTTTTCGCGCCAGATACGCAAGGTCTCGGCGTAATCCTCTCCGAAACTACTCAGTTCATTCCAACTCAGGCCGCGGTCTTCCGCCAGTTGTCGGAATTCGCTCGTCCGGATAAGAAGTCCTCCGGGGAAAATATAAGCCTGAATGAAGTCAGCGCTTTTCTCGTACTCGTCAAACAAATCGTCTCGCATCGAGATGTACTGGATCGCAGCTCGTCCGCCCGGCTTCAAATTCCTGGCAATGCAATTCATGTAGGTGGGCCAATATTCCCGACCTAGCGCCTCGACCATCTCCACACTGACGATCGCATCGTATTGACCGGACGTATCGCGATAGTCCTGCTTACGGAAATCGATTTCGCCCGAGTGGTGTTTTCGAGCCCAAGCCAGCTGTTCATCGGACAAGCTAATTGCGGTGACATGACTTCCCGAGCGCTGGAAATAGTCGGCTAATGCGCCCCACCCGCAACCAATCTCCAATAGCTTGTCTGCATCCCCGATACGGTGACGGAGCGCTTCCCATTTCCGCCTCTGCGCAGCCTCGAGTGAATCATCTCTGACTTCGAATGCCGAAGAGTAGCTCAGCGTCGGATCGAGCCATTTCTCGTAGAAGTCGTTGCCGAGATCGTAATGCGCAGAAATGTTCTTCTGGGCGCCGACATGAGTGTTGCGATTCACCAGATGAGCCAGCTTTAGCGAATGGCGAAAGGGCCCTTTCGCGCGGGCGGTATCTCCCATCTGCTCCGCATGTTGCATGAAAAGCGCGAAGAGCGGGACTGGGTCCGGACTCCACCATTCACCAGCTTCCCAGGCTTGATAGAGTCCTACGGATCCGTTGGTAGCAATGCGGATCAGAGCGCGATAGCTCCGTAGCTCGAAGATACATTCGAACCCTGGGGCTCGGCCGCCGAGAATGCGCGGCGTGCCATCAGGTAGCGTTCCGTGGATAGTACCCGTGACGAGCGCTGCATCGATGCGCTGAAGCATCTTTTCAATGCTCGGGGCGAACAACCTGGCGAGCCATCCCGGTTTTCGCGCGAAGGGTTTGGCCCCCTCGATCAGAGTACGTCCCCGTTGACTGGCCTGAATCTCCATAAGGCGAGCCTATGGCGCGCCATGAGGGCTGAAACAAGTCCGCTACGTCTTGCTTTCCCGGTATGCCTGCAGCGCCCGTTCTCGTGCCTCCTTATGGGCGATCATCTTGGGGGGATAGTCGCCCCGCATGTCATCGGGCGGATCGTGGATAAAGCTATCATCCAAGTCGGCCAGATCGGGAACATACTCGCGGATATAGCCCGCCGCATCGAACTTCTCGCTTTGCGAGAGCGGAGCCATGATGCGGCTGAACATGTTGCTGTCCACCCCGGTGCCCGAAATCCATTGCCAATTGACACCATTGTTACCGTAATCGGCATCGACGAGGCAGTCCCAGTACCACTGCTCACCATACCGCCAGTCGATCAGCAGATGCTTCACGAGAAAGCTGGCGCAGATCATGCGGACGCGGTTGTGTATCCAGCCCGTCTGCCACAACTGACGCATACCGGCATCGACGATCGGGTATCCTGTCATGCCCCTCTGCCAGCATTGCAGATCTTCTTCAATCAGATGACCGGCCTCGGGATTTCTCCAGAGCGTTCGTTCGTCGTAATCGCGATAGCTTTCCCGAGGATAGTCAGGAAACTGATCGATCACATTCTGCGCATAATCGCGCCAGATGACCTCCTTGGCAAAGGTCTTCCAGCCATCGCTGCGCTTGTCCTTCAGCTTGTGCCAGACCTGAGCGGGGCTGATCTCGCCCCAGTGCAGATGGGGAGACAAACGCGAGGTAATGTCTTGCGACGGCAGGTTGCGACCCTCATCGTAATCGGCGACTTCATCAGTCCACCAGTCGAGACGATCATGCGCGGCTTCTTCGCCGAACTCCCAGAAGTCGCGGATGCCCCCCGCCCAGTCGGGCTTGGTCGGCAGCAGGTCCCAGTCTTCGAGATTGTCGCTTTCGGGCCAGCTGTCGGGCGACGAAAGCGTTTCCGGTTTACCCAGCGTGTCGCGCGGCGGCATCACTTCCAGCATGGATTTCGAAAACGGCGTATAAATCTTGTAAGGGTCGCCGGAACCGGTGATCACCGAGCCGGGCGGCAACAGGTAGTTTCCATCATACAGGCTTAGCTTACGGTCATCGCCCAAGGCATCTCGCAGTTCGTCCTCGGCTTCCTTCCACCACGGTTCGTAATGCCGCATCGCATGGATGCAGGACGCGCCGGTTTGATCGGCTATTGCCGCGAGCACCTGCGGTGCATCGCCCTTGCGCAGGATAATCCGCGAATGGCGGCTGCCGTAGGACTTGGCCAGGCTCTGGAGCGAATAGTGCAGCCAGACCTTGGATGCGGCGCCGATGGCGTGATCTCCCCCGCGGTCTTCGTCGAGAACGAAGACAGGGATGACGGGGCCGACCTGTGCTGCGGCATGCAAGGCGGGCTGATCGGCCATGCGAAGGTCGCGCCGCAACCATACTATCTGGGGTGAACTCATGACAGCGGAACGGAAGCGCCCGCGGGGTGGTTCCACATCTCATGACCGAGACCCGCGCGCAGACCGACGCCCCCTTGCCCGCCGAACCTATAGTGCTGCCCCGCCGGGGCTTCACGATCGACCGCCGGAAAGCACTGGTCGCAGCGGCCATCTGCTGGATCGGCTTCGCCATCATGGTCTACGCCGTTACCCACGGCCTCACCACGTCCTTCGACGAACGGGGTATTGTGTCTTTCCGTAAAGGCGACGCGCTGGGGCCGCGCGGACCAGAAATTGTGCGCGAGAGCGTCCGCGATGTGACCGCGCTGGGCGGTGTCTTCCTGCGTAATCTCTTCGCGCTCGCGGCTGTGGTCGCCCTCCTCTTCCTCAAGCTGCGCCGCGAGGCCTTCCTCTATGCGGCGACGGTCGTAACGGGCTGGCTCGCCAACACCGGCCTCAAGCTGCTGGTCGGCCGCGATCGTCCGCAGATCGTGCCGCATCTGACCGAAGCGGGCGGGGAGAGCTTTCCCTCCGGCCACAGCTTTTCCGCTGCGGTCGTCTACATCGGCATGGCGCTGGCCTTTGCCGCGCTCTCGCAGCGGCAGCCCGTCCGCTATACGGTTATCGGCTTCGCGATCTTCCTCTCCGCCATGGTCGCCTGGAGCCGCGTGATGCTCGGCGTGCATTTCCCGAGCGATGTGGTGGCCGGCTGGCTGGGCGGTGCCGGCTGGGCTTTTCTCGCAGCGGCGCTGCTCTATGCGCCGGCAAAGGTTGCTGCCGATCGTCAGGCGAACAAGGCTAGCGGTCCGGGTCAGCACTAGCGAAAAATTCGGTGCAAGTGTTCGGTGGCAAACGCACCGAGAACCGGTCACCCGCGCGAGGATCGACGAAGCGCGCATCACGGAGCCAGAGTTCGCCCCCATCGCGTCTTTCCACGAATGGCGCCCGCGACCAGAACAGGAAGGCCCCGACCTGCGGATCGCCCCGCGCCGCATCCTGCAGATCGCAGGATGGGAGATAGGCGTCTCCGAGATATTCCACCTTCCCCGTCGCCTGCTTGCGAAATCCGGGGATGACGCCATGCCGCCCGTCACCGTTGACGAAGATGACATCGCGCGCGCGGGGATCGAAGGCGACCGGCGCGGCAATGGTCTCGCTGACCGCCATGTTGAGGGAATCCATCCGCTCGACATCGCGCGTCACCAGCCAGTTCGCACCGATATAGGCCAGAGCAATGCCAAAACCCAGCCTTGCAGGCCGCGTCCACGCCCCTCCCCGCTTTTCGCGGCGGAGCGAAAGCCACGTCGCGCCGCCCAAAATCGCCCATAGCCAAAGATCGATGATGAACAGCGTATCGCCGTAGAACCAGCGGTGGCTGAACGGTTCGAGCAGGCGAATGCCATAGGAATTCAGCCAGTCGAACGCCGGGTGGGTCAGGCAGCCAAGCAGGCTGAGGAGATAGAGCCACGTGAAGCTTACCGGCCGCCGCGCCTCCGGCCGCTTGCCCCGCCTCGCCTGCCAGCGATCGAAACCCCAGAGCAGCCCGGCAAGGATCAGCGGCAGCACCACCATGGCCGGGGGCCCATGCGTGATGCCCCGACGGAAGCCAAGATGCTCCACCCCGTCGAGCCAGAAAAAGCATGTCGCATCCACATCGGGCAGATTCGCGCCGATAATCAGCGCCGGCATCGCGAGCCCGGTTTTCTTCTTGAGCCCTGCCTGGCCGAGTATGGCCCCTACGAGGCTGTGCGTCAGATTATCCATCGGCGTTCAGATTCGCAGAGGTTTTCCTGAGCCAAGTTGACACAGTTGACACAGTTGACACAGTCCTGGGACTGCAAACCGTCTTGCCCGATAGAGCGACAATAACCCTGCCCTGGCGAGCATTCGGTACAGAAAAAGGTGCGGGCAGATTCATAGTCCCGCGGGGGTAACGCGCGGTGGAAATGTAGGAAAGCTTTTTGGTTCGCGCCAGAAACGCAGGCGCGAACCATAAGTCCTAGATCGGGTCCTGCGCCGTCCCGCTGACCGTCCAGGTCTGCCCCTTGCCGAGCAGCTTGGCGAGATTGGCTTCCTTGCCTTCGCTGGCCATCTTGCGTTCCTGAATGACCGCATCCTCGAAGGTCGGCGTCGGATCGTCGTAAAGGACACCCAGCGCCATCGGGAACGGACCGAAGGGCATTTCGACCAGCATATGCGCGATCGACCGGTTGGTGACATCGTGAACGATGACGCCCGCTGCTTCCCAATCGCCATCGACCACATCGACGACTTCGAGGCTCAGTGTGTCGCGGTTGAGCGTGATACCCTTGCTGTCCTTGGCGAACAGCATCGGCTTGCCATTTTCGAGCCAGAGCTGGCGATCTTCCGCACCCTTGGGCGCAGCGAAATCGTCGAACACGTCCTTGTTGTAGACGATGCAGTTCTGGAAAATCTCGATGAACGCCGCGCCCTTGTGCGCATGGGCGGCCTTCAGCACTTCGGGCAGGTTCTTCGATACGTCGAAGCCGCGGCCGACGAAGCGTGCGCCCGCGCCCAGCGCAAACGCTGCCGGGCGTGCCGGGTGATCGTAGCTGCCGATGGGGGTCGAAGGCGATTTGGTGCCTTCGCGGCTGGTCGGCGATGCCTGACCCTTGGTAAGGCCGTAGATCTCGTTGTTGAACAGCATGATCTGCATGTTCACATTGCGGCGCAGGACATGCATCAAATGGTTGCCGCCGATGGAGAGGCCATCGCCGTCACCGGTCACCAGCCACACGTCGAGTTCGGGATTGGCCAGCTTAGCCCCGGTAGCGAACGCAGGCGCACGGCCGTGGATCGTGTGGAAGCCGTATGTTTCCATGTAATAGGGAAAGCGGCTCGAACAGCCGATGCCGGAAATGAACACGGTCTTCGCCGGATCGCAGCCCAGTTGCGGCAGCGTGCGCTGAACGGCCTTGAGAATGGCATAGTCCCCGCAACCCGGGCACCAGCGAACTTCCTGATCGGTTTCCCAATCCTTCAGCGTGGTTTCGATCTTAACGGGTGCGTTCATGATGCCAATCGTTCCCATATTGCCTTTTCGGCTTGCCAGCTTTCGTCCGCCAAGGCCTCAACCAATCTAATTCTAAATTCGCCAAATTCCACTTCGCCTGGAGACACTTCCGCCTTTCCAGACCTGTGCGCGCGCTCAGCTAATTCACCGAGAGCCTGATGAAACGGCCAAACTGCAGCTGCGAGCAAGCCTGTCATGCCTGCGCACTCAAAAGCCATTTCCTGTCTCTCGAACAATTGAGGTGCACTGAAGCCTGATTCACCAACTACCTTCGCATCCGAGATGTCCATCGGATCGGACCAGAGCGATCTCACGGATTCAAATACGTTCTGCTCCGTCATGGACACTTTCAATCGACCTCTGTGCTCGGCAGCTGCTGGGCATTAGCCGGAACCTGCCCGCCTTCATTGCCATCGATACCGTCGAAATACTTCGCGATCTCGCGCTCCAGCTCGGCGATCTGGAACGGCTGGCCGCTGGTCTTGGTGAGCGGTTGCGCATCGACGAGGAACTGGTCGCGAAGCACGGTCTTGAACTGGCCAGTATTCATTTCCGGCACCAGCACCTTGTCGAAGCTCTTGAGCAGGTCGCCGAGGTTCTTTGGCATGGGCCAGATGTGGCGCACGTGAATATGGCTGACCGAACAGCCCTTGGCGATGCTGCGGCGCACGGCCTGATGGATCGGACCGTAGGTGCTGCCCCAGCCCACGACGGCAAGCGTACCGGTGGTTTTTCCCAGCGCCACTTCCTGATCGGGGACGGCGATATTCTCGACCTTCGACTTGCGCAGGTCGGTCATGCGCTGATGGTTGTCGGGCGAATAATCGATATTTCCCGTTTCCTCGTGCTTCTCGATGCCGCCGATGCGGTGCATCATGCCGGGCGTGCCGGGCTTGATCCACGGACGCGCGCCCTTTTCGTCACGCTTGTAGGGCAGCAGCTCTTCGCCGCGCGGCTCTGTCAGGAACTTAGCGGGGAACGGCTCGAACCCGGCGGGGTCAGGCACCTTCCACGGCTCCGCAGCATTGGCGATATAGCCATCGGTCAGCAGCATCACCGGGGTCATGTATTCGACCGCGATGCGGCAGGCCTCGATCGCCACTTCGAAGGCGTCCGACGGGCTGCGCGCGGCGATAACCGGCATCGGCGCATCGCCATTGCGGCCGTAAACGGCCTGATAAAGATCGCTCTGCTCGGTCTTGGTCGGCAGGCCGGTCGAAGGACCGCCACGCTGCGAGTTCACGATCACCAGCGGCAGTTCGGTCATGATGCCGAGGCCGATGGCTTCGGTCTTGAGCGCGATACCCGGGCCGGATGAACTGGTGACGCCCAACTGCCCTGCCCAGCTTGCGCCGATGGCGGCACAAACGGCGGCAATCTCGTCTTCCGCCTGGAAGGTGGTGACGCCGAATTCCTTCAACCGCGCGAGGTGGTGGAGAATCGCCGACGCGGGCGTGATGGGATAACCGCCGAAGAACATCGGCAATTCGGCCAGCTGCGCCCCGGCGACGAGGCCGAGCGACACGGCTTCAGCTCCGGTGATGGTGCGGTAAAGCCCCGGCTCGCTCTGCACGGGCGGCATGCTCAGCTGCTTCACCGGCCCCGACAGCTCCGCCGTTTCGCCATAGGCGTGGCCTGCATCGAGCGCGGCGATATTGGCGTCAGCAATGTCGGGCTTGGACTTGAACTTGGCCTTCAGCCAGTCATGGATCGGTTCGCGCGGACGATCGAACATCCACAGCGCGAGGCCCAGCGTCCACATGTTCTTGGACCGCAGTGCATCCTTGTTGCCCAGACCGAAAGGCTTGACCGCCTCGATCGTCTTTTCGCTGATATCGAAGGCCAGCACGTCGAATTTGGCGAGGCTGCCGTCTTCCAGCGGATTGGCTTCGTAATGCG
Organism: Erythrobacter sp.; assembly: GCA_002695185.1. The sequence goes on along the minus strand of NZOF01000152.1, from coordinate 32,451 downwards.
CCTTGTCGAGGTTGCGCTTGGTAAACGCGCCTGTGTCGGCAATGATCAGACCGCCGGGCTTGAGCGCAGCAAGGTTCACCTTGAGCGCCGCCGGGTTCATCGCAACCAGCACGTCAGGCGCATCGCCAGCGGTGTTAATCGCGCGGCTGCCGAAATTGATCTGGAACGCCGAGACGCCGAACAGCGTACCCTGCGGCGCACGAATTTCCGCCGGAAAATCGGGGAAGGTGGCAAGATCATTACCGGCAAGCGCGGTGGAGAGCGTGAACTGCCCACCAGTCAGCTGCATGCCGTCACCCGAATCGCCGGCGAAACGCACGACGATGGCATCGGGGCTTGCGGGGAGGCCGTCTTGCGGCGCGGTGGCGGCTGTTGCCATCCGGTCAAATTCCTTGTCGCGCGCCACACGATGGGCGCAATGTCATCGGGAGCGCCACCTAGGAGGCACGCCCTGCTCTCGCAATGAAGTTTCTCTGCTAGCGGGAAAAAGGCAGGTGGAAAAGCTTTGCCGAGCCGCTAAGTCCCTTTTTGCAACGCAAGGAGAGACAGATGCCCGACACCGAACCATTCGTGCGCGAAGATGTGCGCACCTTCCTCGCCATGGTGGAAGCCATGGGCGGCAAGGGTGTCGAAGAGGTTGGCGCGGTCGAAGGCAGGAAGCAGATGCGGACGCTGGGCGGATTGGCCGAAGCGCCTGCGCGCGAACTGGCGGTAATCAAGGATCTGACCTGCCCCGGCCCCGCGGGCGATATTCCCCTGCGGCTGTATGATGCGCAGGAAAACCGCGATCCCGGCCCCTGCGTGGTCTTCCTCCACGGAGGCGGCTTCGTAATTGGCGATATCGAGGTGTACAATTCGCTCTGCACCGAGATCGCCCACCAGCTGGATTTGCCAGTGGTGTCGGTGGAATACCGCCTCGCGCCTGAGAACCCCTTCCCCGCGGCGCCGGACGACTGCGAGGCCGCCGCACGCTGGATCGCAACTTCTCCCGAAGCGCTGGGCCGCAAGGTCACGGGGCTGGTCGTAACGGGTGACAGCGCCGGCGGTAATCTCACCATCGTCACCAGCAACCAGCTGGCAAACGAACCGGCCGATGTGCCGGTCATCCTGCAGGCGCCGATCTATCCCGTGGCGAGCGATGTCACCGGGCATTCCAGCTTTCGCGATTTTGCGGAAGGGTACCTGCTGACCCGCGCCACCATGAGCTGGTTCACCGAACAATATGGCGGCGAGGCGAGCAATCCGCGCCATACGCCGATGGCTGGCGAATGTCCCGAGACGCCGCCCACCGTTCTGTGCACCGCCGGTCTTGACCCTTTGCGCGATTCCGGGCGCGAATATGCCGCACATCTGGTCCAGAAGGGTACACCACTCGTCTATCTTGAATTCCCCGGTATAATTCACGGTTTTACGACGCTAAGGAAGGCGATCCCGAGCGGGCAGAAGGACCTCGAAACCTTTCTCGCTGCGGTCGAATTGATGGTGGAGCGTTACAGGTGAGTGAATTGGGTTACCGGCCTTGCGTCGGCGTGATGCTGGTGAATTCTGAAGGCCGCGTTTTTGTGGGTCGCCGGATCGATAATAAGGAAGGCGACTGGTGGCAGATGCCCCAAGGCGGTGTCGATGAAGGTGAAGACATCAAGGATGCTGCTTTGCGCGAACTCGCGGAAGAGACAGGTGCCAAGGCCGAACATGTCACGCTGATCCAGCAGACCGCCGAACCCATCCGCTACGACCTGCCTGAAGAACTGATCGGCAAGCTTTGGGGCGGCAAATACCGCGGCCAGGAGCAGGTGTGGTTTCTGGCTCGCTTTTCAGGAGTGGATGAGGATATCGATCTGCAGGCGCATGATCCTGCGGAATTCTGCGACTGGAAATGGGTCGATGCCGAGCAGCTGCCCGACTTGATCGTCCCCTTCAAGAAGCGCGTCTATCGTTCTGTTTTGGAAGAGTTTCGCGACCTGATCTGAGCTTGCGACGCGACTGCCGTCCCGGTCATTCGACACCTGTGGACCTTGCGCGATTCAGTTTTGTTGCGGTTGAGGCTCCACCGTCGCTTCGGCGGTGAGAACCTGCTTGTGCGGACCCGCAGCAATCGCTGCGGCAAGCTCGCGGGTCTCGGGGCAGTTGTCGCCGCAAAGCGATTGAACCTTGGCAAGGTTTAGCCGCGCTTTTTCCATCGCGCCCTTCTCGGCCATGGCCGCACCCTCGCCTGAGATCGCGGCGAGATTGCCGGGATCACGCTCCAATGCTTCGCGGTAATACCGGATCGCCTTGCCTTGCAGTTCATCGGCGCGCGCTGCTTCGCCGAGCCGGACCAGGATCGGAGTGTATCCCGGATCGACCGCCAGCGCCGCTTCGAACGCATCTATGGCGCCTTGCGTATCGCCGGCATTGAGAGCGGCTTGCCCTCTCGCGATCAATACTCCGGCGCGGGGATCGGGATCGCGCACCTGCCCGTAGCTCACGCTGGCAGTCATGGCCAAGGCCAGTGACAGGGCGGCGGCGGCTGGGGCAAAGCGCATTATTGTCTCCGTTAGCGAAGTGCTCGCAGAAGGCCGGGTGTTAGCCATACCTGCAAAGCTATCACGATCTATCTGCACGGGCGATGAAAAAGCCGTCCGTACCGTCGTGATACGGGGTAAGCCGCGTGCCGTTCCCGCGTTGGCGACCGGCCGGAAGGGCAATTTCCCGTGCCGAGAACGACTTAGTCCGTCCGAGGAATTTGTCGAACTGCGTCGCACCCTCCTCATCTAGTAAGGAGCAGGTCACGTAAATCAGCCTGCCACCGGGCTTCACCAGCCTGGCTGCGAGATCCAAAATATCTGCCTGCAACGCAGTTAACCGTGCCAGTTCAGCATGATCGAGCCGCCAGCGCGCTTCGGGATTGCGGCGCCAGGTGCCAGTGCCCGAACAAGGCGCATCCACCAGCACCACATCGGCCTGACCTTCGAGATCGCCCAAGGCTTCGAATTCGCGCTTGGGATCGAGCAGACGCGTTTCGATCATCGTCGCCCCTGCCCTTTCGGCGCGCTGCGGAAGGCGTGACAGACGCCCCCGATCGGTATCGGAAGCGACGAGTTTTCCGAGGTTTTCCATCGCTGCTGCAAGTGCGAGCGTCTTTCCCCCGCCACCTGCACACAGATCGATCACGGTGCTTCCGTGAGCAACCTCTGCGGCAAGACAGGCCAGCTGCGAGCCGGTGTCCTGGACCTCGACCTGCCCTTCTTTCCATTCGGCCCATTGCTCCACCTGCGTACCTGCCTCGAGGCGGAGCCCATGAGGAGCGCCAGTGGGCTGAGCTTCGACAGGAAGAGCTAGCGTCGCGCGCTCCGCTTTCAAAGTATTGACGCGTACGTCCAGCGGCGCACGATCGAGCAGCGCTGCTGCCTCGTCACCGGTGATGTCCGATGCGGCCAGCAGATCGGACAACCAGGCCGGAGCAACCCCGCCTTCCGCCGCAACTTCACCGTCTGCAATTGGCTGCGGCCCGTAATTCGAACCGTCGAACAATGGCAGCAGGCTCTCGTCGATTTGCGCGAGACGTAACATCGCCGCACGCCCATTTCGGGGCACCGGTCCGCAAGCGCGGATCGCGGAAAATACCAGCTCGCGGACGGCGCGGCGATCCTTCGACCCGGCAAAGCGGTTGTTGCGAAACCAGTCAGCAAGGATGCGGTCGGCAGGCGCGCCTTTTGACTGCGCGGAAGCGATGATCGCATCGAGCAGTTCGATAGACGTCTGTACGCGTGCGGCGGGCGTCATGCCTCCCCTTCCCGATCAGCGCGTCGGATAGTTCGGCGCTTCCCGCGTGATCGCTACGTCGTGCACATGGCTTTCGGTCAGCCCGGCATTGGTGATCCGTACGAATTTCGCATTCTTGCGCAGATCGTCGATCGTTGCGCTTCCGGTATAACCCATGGCGGCTTTGATCCCCCCGACAAGCTGATGGACGACGGCAGCCGCCGGCCCCTTGTAGGGGACCTGGCCTTCAATGCCTTCGGGCACGAGCTTTTGCTGGCTAACGTCGGCCTGAAAATACCGATCGGCACTGCCGCGAGCCATCGCCCCTACACTGCCCATACCGCGATAGGCCTTGTAGCTGCGGCCCTGGTAAATGAAGGTTTCGCCCGGCGCTTCCTCGGTGCCGGCAAGCATGGAACCAACCATGATGCTGGAAGCACCGGCGGCGAGCGCCTTTGCCGCATCGCCGCTCGTACGCAGACCACCGTCGCCGATGACCGGCACGCCCTGCTTTTCAGCTTCCTCGACGCTATCCATGATAGCAGTGAGCTGCGGTACACCGACGCCAGCAACAACGCGTGTCGTACAGATCGAGCCCGGCCCGATGCCGACCTTCACGCCGTCCGCGCCTGCGCCGCACAGCGCCTTGGTGGCTTCGCCGGTGGCAACGTTGCCCGCGATGACCTGGACGGAATTCGACAGCTTCTTGACGCGCTCTACTGCCTTCGAAACTTCCTTGTTATGGCCATGCGCCGTATCGATAACGACCACGTCGACGCCGGCATCAATCAGGGCTTCGGTACGCTCGAAGCCCTTGTCCCCGACAGTGGTGGCTGCGGCGACGCGCAACCGGCCCTGCTCATCTTTAGTTGCAGTGGGATAGGCCACCGATTTCTCAATATCCTTGACCGTGATCAGGCCTACGCAGCGACCGTCATCATCCACAACCAACAGCTTTTCGATCCGCCGCTGGTGCAACATACGGCGTGCCTCTTCCTGACCCGTGCCGAGCGGTACGGTGGCGAGGTTTTCCGTCGTCATCAATTCGCTGACGGGCTGACGGGGGTTTTCGGCAAAGCGCACGTCGCGGTTGGTCAGAATGCCCACCAGCTTGCCGCTGCGGTCCGTAACCGGAATGCCACTGATGCGATTGGCGGTCATGATCTGCTGTGCATCACCAAGCGTCGCGTCTGGAAGGATGGTGATGGGATTGACCACCATGCCGCTTTCGTAACGCTTCACCGCGCGAACGGCGGCCGCCTGTTCGTCGACTTCGAAGTTGCGATGAAGCACGCCGATACCGCCCAGCTGCGCCATCGCGATAGCCATATCCGCCTCTGTCACCGTGTCCATTGCCGAAGAAAGAACGGGGATGTGGAGCTCGATATCGCGGGTCAGCCGCGTCGAGGTATTGGCCATCGAGGGTAGGATGTCACTCTCGGCCGGACGCAAGAGAACGTCATCGAAAGTAAGACCGAGGGGGATGTCGAGATGTGCCACGTTTAGAATCGCCTGCCGGGGGAAATGTGGCGGCCCATGTAACGACGGTTTGCCATTGGCGCTAGTGGACAACGAAAGGAAAGCGCTCCCGCAGTCTGGCCGCCTGTCGGCGAACCGGTCGAGCCGAGAACATCGCTATGGTCTTCAGGAAGGATCAGCGCTCGATCTGACTGACGTGGAAACTAATCGGCGGTCCATCCCCCGTCGACACTCCAGTTCGCGCCATTCACGTTTTGCGCCTCTTTGCGGCACAGGAACACCGCCAGCGCGCCTAGGTCTTCGGGTTGAACGAACTTCTTCGTCGGCTGCTTTGCAAGGAGGACGTCGTTCATTACTTCTTCGCGCGTCAGCCCCCGTGCCTTCATCGTATCGGGGATCTGGTTTTCAACCAGCGGGGTCCAGACATAGCCCGGACTGATGCAATTGGCGGTTACGCCATGCTCCGCCAGTTCGAGCGCCACGGTCTTCGTCAATCCGTCGATACCATGCTTGGCCGAAATATATGCGCTTTTGAATGGCGAGGCGACTTTCGAATGGGCGCTCGCGGTATTGATGATACGGCCCCAGCCTTTTTTCTTCATGCCGGGGACTGCAAGCCGAGTGGTGTGAAAAACCGCCGTTAGGTTGAGCGCGATGATGGTGTTCCACTTGTCGACCGGAAATTCCTCGACTGGCGCGACATGCTGAATCCCGGCATTGTTCACGAGAATGTCGATCTCGCCCGCTTCATCCATCATCGTTTCTATTTGTGCGACGTCGGTCAGATCGGCACCCGAGTGCGTTGCCTCCAGTTCCTCGCACAGCTTTGCGATCTCAGCTTCGTCACCAAAGCCGTTGAGGACGATTTCCGCGCCCTCGTCACGCAACGCTCTGGCGATTGCGAGGCCAATCCCGCTGGTCGATCCCGTGACAAGTGCGCGCTTACCTGTGAGAAACATTTGGCTCTCCGAGCGTTGGGGTTAGCAATCGACAATGGCCATCGCGCACAGGGAGCGTGCTGTAAAGCGGCCACAGACAGGGGAATAGCATGCGTCTCAATCCATTCGACAGTTCCAATATTCAGGTGCGTGGCAGCAGCGGCGGCGGAGTCGGTAAGGCTGGTGGTATCGGCTGCGGCACAATTGTTCTGGCAGCAATTGGCTATTTCGTGTTCGGTATGGATCCGTTTCAAACTGCCGGAATGGTTGAAAGCGTGCAACAGGGCGCCCAGTCCGGCGGCCAAGTCAGCACCGATGCAAACGAAGTCTGCAATCAGGGTGAATACGCGCGCGAAGCCTGCAATGCGCTGAGTTCGCTCAATACCACCTGGGGACGGACATTCCGCGAACAGGGATTTGGCGATCGGTTCAGACAACCTACGCTGCATCTCTATGATGGGGGCGTTCGGACAGCATGTGGCAGCGGCAGCTCGTCCATGGGGCCTTTCTATTGTCCGGGTGATCAGACAATCTACATCGACACCAGCTTTTACGATCAGCTGGCGCGAATGGCTGGCGGCGGCGGCGATTTCGCCCGCTATTACGTGCTCGCGCATGAATATGGCCATCATGTCCAGACTTTGACCGGCGTATCCGACCAAATACGCAGTGCGCAGGGCCAGGTAGGCCGTACGCAAGGCAACCAGCTTCAGGTGCGCATGGAACTGCAGGCCGATTGTTATGCGGGTGTATGGGCCGGCAAGAACCGCAATCTCATCGAACCGGGCGATATCGAGGAAGGCATGCAGGCTGCTGCGGCGATCGGCGATGATCGCCTTACGCGGGGGCAGGTGTCATCCGAAAACTTCACCCACGGTACCAGTGCCCAACGCAGTGAAGCGCTGCATGCTGGCCTGCGAGGCGATGACCGTGTTTGCGATCAGTATACGAATGTGAGCTGATCGCCCCTCACCACAAAAAAGAGGGGCGCGGTCCGTCTGGTCCGCGCCCCTCTTTTTTGTCGGCCAGCCAATTAACCTTCGACGGTTTCCTCGCGCTGCACCACTTCGCTCCAATTCACGTTCCGGGTGGCGTACATCACGCCAGCAAGGGCAGCGAACATCAGCACGGATCCGATGATCAGCGAGGCCGCTTCAAGGCTCAGCAGGACGAAGAGGAGGGAATAGAGGGCCGTTAGCAGCCCCGCTATGAGCGCCGCTCTTTTCCAGCCACCGAGAACTGCTGCACTATAGGCCGTCAACAGGCCGATAATCGCCCCGCTCGCGATGATATAGGAAGTGCCGAAACCGACCCATTCAGCAAACGCCAAGAGCAGCACGAAGAAAAGCACCAGTCCCGCGCCAGTCAGCAGATACTCCGCCGCGGCAACTTTCGCTCCGCCGACCACGTCGAACAAGAGGAAAGCGACGAAGGTGAAACCGATGAACAGAAATCCGTATTTCACGCTGCGATCGACCTGAGCGTAAATATCGGCGGGCTGAACAAGTGCGATGCTGGCTGCCTTGCTAGCCTGCAGACTACCCGGGACGCCACGTTCAACCTCCCTCAAGGGAATGACTTCACCTTCAGCCGGAGGGGGCAAATCGCTGGTAGCCACCATCGATTGTCCCAGGGCTAGATTGCCGATCGACCATTTAGCCGAGAAGCCCTCGTCAGAGATTGTACTCTCATCGGGCAAGAAGCTGCCTGCAAAGCCCGGATGCTGCCACGGGGACGTAACGTTCCATTCAGTCTGCCCTCCGCGCGGGACAAGGGTGAGATTGCGACTGCCGCGGATGGTGTAACTATAATCAACCACCAAGGGCTCCGCACTGGACCAATCCAGTGAGCCGTGGAAACCGGCGCCGCCGCTAGCGCGGGTGCCCTCCCCCGGCATCAGGTCGATGCGCTCACCGCCGACCCTGACATCAGCCGCCGCACGCAGACCGCGTGGATCAGATGTTCCAAACCGGATTTGCGCTTCGTCGAGCAGCAGGTCCTCGCGCTTCGTGCCGAAAGATTTCAGGTCGCTGGGAATTTCGAAACGCGCCCGGCCATCCATCTCCGCAAGATAAATGACCGTTTCGTAGATCGCTTTCTTCTTGCGTTCGGGTTTCAGCAGCGTCGAAAGCTCCTGGGTGGTAGGAGAAATGAACAGCTGCTGCCGGACGAGCTGATTGCGGCTGACAGTACGCCCGTCGATAGTCTCATCGATCTGACGCATTGCCAAGAAGGGGACAACGAGGACAGGGCCGGAGACGATCTGTTCCCCGCCGGAGCCCGCCGTGATCGCTGCTTGGGCTACACGCGCCTGACCTTGCCTATCGGAGACGAGCCCATAGACCATCATCAGCGGGACCATCAGTACCAGCCCGACCAATCCAGCTAGCAACAATTTGAAACTTGGAGACCTGTCCTTCATCGAAATATCCTCTTATAGTAGCGATGAAGCGTTCTCTGATAGCGACGAATTGAATTGCAGATGAACTGGTGCGATTAACGCGAGTCAGCGGTGTAAAGATTGACCAAGAAAATACGCGAGCTGGAACAAGGCTCGTTTTCAACCACTCCAGAAGCTCATCTCCATCATGAAAGAGCCTGCATGGATAACCAAGACTGCCAAACCGTATTGACCGCCCCGCAACTTCGATTGCTCGGCAGCGTGGACGAGGCGATGTATGCCGAGTTCCGCAACCAGTTAAGTGCGGCACCGAAGGATGGCCCGCTAGTCATCGCCCTGACCACACTCGGCGGAAATCCCGAGATCGCTCGCGCCATGGCCGACGATGTCCGATTACTGCGCGAAGCTGGGCGGACTATTTATTTTCTCGGCAAGGCGGCCGTATATTCGGCGGGCGCGACCTTCATGGCCGGTTTTCCGGTCGAGTGTCGCTTCCTGACCCGGGACACCACGCTCCTTGTCCATGAACGGCAGATCGCCAAGACCATCAATCTCTCTGGCCCGCTCCGCAGTTGCATCTCCCAGCTCAAGGCGGCGCTCAATGAGATTGACCAATCGATCTCCATCGAAGAGGCTGGGTTCAAATCTCTTGCGGAAGGTTCGGAAGTCGATTTCGAGGAGATCCGGGAGAAAGCTCCCGACAACTGGTATATCGACGGAAAAGAAGCCAAACGTCGCGGCTTGATCGCGGATATCATCTGACAGCCAATTGATCGAAGGTAAGCACCATATGAAAGCACTGTTGCCCCTCGCTGCGCTGATCTGTTCTCCGCTATCCGCTCAAGAAACCATCGATAGCGAGGCAGCCACTACGCTGGTGGTACTAGAAACCACCTTGGGCGATATAACAGTCGCCCTGGAGACTGAGCGTGCGCCGGTCACGGCCGCCAACTTCCTTCGTTACGCAGAGGAGGATCGCTTCGATGGTACGGTCTTCTACCGTGCCATGCACCTTGATTGGGGCGATCCGCCCAATGGCTTGATACAGGGCGGGACCCAGAACGACCCTGATCGTATTCTGGATGGCATCGCTCATGAGCCAACCAGCGAGACCGGCCTCAGCCATACGAATGGTGCCCTATCGATGGCTCGGCTCGAGCCGGGCACTGCAAAGGGCGACTTTTCGATCATGATCAAGGACCAGACCGGCCTCGATGCGCAGCCTGACAGCACCGATCCCAACGAGCGTCTCGGTTATGCGGTGTTCGGCTATGTCGTCGATGGGATGGACGTCGTCCATGCGATCCACGACAGCCCGCGTGACCCGGAGGAAGGCGAAGGCTGGATGAGAGGCCAGATGCTGGCGGACCCTGTGACGTTAATCGACGTCCGGCGGGTGAAGCCTAAAGCCGACGACTAACATTCTTCGGCCGTATTTTTTGGAATCGGGCCAGGTGGCACGCGGGCTGGACTCATCCAGAAGGGATCGGACCGAAGGCGATGATTTTTTCCGTACGCCTTGCCGAGAGCGGCATAGAGCTGCGGATCATAAGCTTCCAGATCGGGGTGGTCCAGAATGCGGGTGCCGTCCACCACCACCAGACGGTTTGAATTGAACCAGATCTGGGTGCCTTCGGCCCAATATTCCTGAATGGTCGTGGTCGCATATTCGTTGAGCCATAAATCACTTGCGAGCGCGTGTGCGTAAGCAGACTGCACATCAGCGTAAAGAGCGGGATCTACGGCTTCTATGGCGAACAGAACATTATGTGCCATCTCGTGCACGAAGATCGTTTCCCCCCAATAGCGGGTCGAGGGAAGTCCCAGCACATCTTCTTCCGAACCAACGGTCCGCGTGCCTCCAACGCCTCTTGCGCGCGCGTTCCAGTAAGCTCGATCCGACAATGCACCGATCCGCACATCGTAGTGCTTGAGTTCACATCGTGTCAGACGCGGATCATTCCGATCTGGCTTGGTCCAATGCGCTTTGTCGGGCAAATCGAGAAGCGCTTCATTTTCGGATATGATCGAGATTCGATAATCGTTAGCGGCCAGCCAGGCTGCGAGTTCGGGACGGTAGGCGAACAAGCTTTCCGTCATATCCTGCGCAGCCATGAGCGCTTCGTCGGGCACCCGCGCAGACGAAAGGATGGGGATACCAAGCGCGGAAAGGTGTTTGGCGTAGAAAGGCTCCGCGCCTAAGCTTTCCGGTGGCGTGGAAGGGCTTGTGGCACACGCTGCCACGAAAAAGGCGGCGAAGATCGCTCCTCGCCGCCAGCGCATTAGTAAACGCGTTTCTTGGGCTCGATATACTTTACGTCGTCCGTGAGCGTGTATTCGTGGACCGGACGGTAATCGATCTTCACGCCGCCGCCCTCGCCGCCCCAGCCATCGAACCAGGCGATGGTATGCTTCATCCATTCTGCATCATTGCGATCAGGGAAATCCTCATGCGCATGGGCGCCCCGGCTTTCCTTGCGGTTTTCGGCGGACGCCATGGTGACGTTGGCTTGCGCGATCAGATTGTCGAGTTCTAGGGTTTCGACGAGATCGCTGTTCCAGATCAGCGAACGGTCGAACACCTTGATGTCTTCCATCCGCTTGTTGACGGCTTTCAGCACATCGACGCCTTCTGCCAGCAGCTTGCTGTCGCGGAAGACCGCGGCGTGCTTCTGCATGCCCTTCTGCATTTCTGCGCGTACTTCCGCGGTCGGCGAGCCTCCGTCCGCATAGCGGAAATGGTCGAGACGGCCGAGCGCCATGTCCGCGCTGCTCGACGGTAGTTCCGCCTGGCTTGCGCCGGGCTTGACCGTATCGCGCAGTCGGTGGCCGATAGCGCGGCCGAACACAACGAGATCGATCAGAGAGTTGGAACCGAGCCGGTTTGCGCCGTGAACCGAAACGCAGCCAGCTTCTCCGGCGGCGAAAAGGCCGGGTACGATCTTTTCCGGATCACCGGGATCGCCGGCCAGAACCTCGCCGTGGAAGTTGGTCGGGATGCCGCCCATGTTGTAGTGCACGGTCGGAGTGACCGGCAGCGGCTGCTTCGTCAGGTCGACGCCNGCGAANATCTTNCCGCTTTCGGTGATGCCCGGCAGGCGNTCNNCCAGCACNTTNGGATCGATGTGATCGAGGTGCAGGNAGATNTGNTCGCCATCNNNGCCNACNCCNCGGCCTTCGCGCATTTCCAGNGCCATCGANCGNGANACGACNTCNCGNNNGGCNAGATCCTTGGCCGAGGGAGCATAGCGTTCCATGAAACGCTCGCCTTCGGAGTTGGTCAGGTAACCGCCCTCGCCGCGCGCGCCTTCCGTAATCAGCACGCCTGCACCATAGATGCCGGTCGGATGGAACTGAACGAATTCCATGTCCTGCAGCGGCAAGCCTGCGCGCAGCACCATGCCGCCACCGTCACCGGTGCAGGTGTGTGCGCTGGTCGCAGTGAAATAGCAGCGGCCATAACCGCCCGTCGCGAGCACGACGGCCTGGCTGCGGAAGCGGTGGATGGTCCCGTCGTCGAGGCACATAGCGATCACACCGCGGCAAACCTTGCCGTCAGGCCCATCTTCCATGATCAGGTCGAGCGCGAAATATTCGATGAAGAAGTCCGCGTCGTACTTCAGGCTCTGCTGGTAGAGCGCGTGCAGCATCGCATGACCGGTACGGTCGGCCGCCGCGCAGGTGCGCTGCACCGGCGGGCCTTCGCCCATGTTCTGCATGTGACCGCCGAACGGACGCTGGTAGATCGTGCCATCATCGTTACGGCTGAAGGGCACGCCTGCATGCTCAAGCTCGTAGACCGCCTGAGGAGCTTCGCGGACCATATATTCGATCGCGTCCTGGTCGCCGAGCCAGTCCGAACCCTTCACGGTATCGTACATGTGCCACGACCAGTGATCGGGCGTGTTGTTGCCGAGGCTGGCCGCAATGCCGCCCTGTGCCGCCACAGTGTGCGAGCGCGTTGGGAAGACCTTGGTGATGCAGGCCGTTTTCAGACCGGCTTCGGCGCTGCCCATGGTGGCGCGCAGGCCAGAACCGCCCGCCCCAACTACCACGGAGTCATAGACGTGATCGATGATCGGGTAGCTGCGACCGCCAATTTCGAAAGTGTCGGTACGGGCCATCAGACGGCTCCTCCGAGGGCGATGCGGGCAATCGAGATCAGGCCGAAGGCACCGCCGCCGATAGTTGCAAGGTTAAGAAGGGTGATCACGGCGAATTTGGAACCGGCATCGTGGACGTAATCTTCCACGAGTACCTGCAAACCAAGCCGTGCATGCCAGAAAACGCTGACAATCAGCAGAGCGAGCGCAGTCGCTGGAAGCGTCTGCGAGGCCCATTCAGACACTGTCGCGTAATCATACGAAGGCAGCAGCGCGAGACTGATCGCCAGAAAAAGCATCAGCACCAGATTGCCGATGGCGGTGAAGCGCTGCATCAACCAGTGATGCGCACCTTCATGCGCCGGGCCCAGCCCGCGCACGCGTCCGATTGGAGTTCCGTCACTCATGAATTAAGCTCACTTGAGAAGGATCACCGCCCAGAAGGCGATGGTGAGGAGAATACCGAGAACTGGCGCCAGGATCGACCAGGTCTTGTTCGTATCGAGCTCGTAGCCCGCTCCGATGTCCAGCACGAAATGGCGCAGGCCGCTCATCATGTGGCTGAAGAAAGCCCAGCTCAGGCCGACCAAAACGATGACCCCGATCGGGGAGCCCATGATTTCAGCGAAGGTTGCGTAGCTATCCGCCCCGCCTGCCATCGCCCCTAGCCACCAAAGCAGAACGGCGAGACCAACTAGCGCAAGCCCGTCCCCCGTCACGCGGTGAAGGATCGAGACCAGCATGTGCGGGCCCCATTTCCAGATTTGCAGATGCGGTGAAAGCGGGCGGTTTGCCATGGATGCCTTGTCCGTTACGTGAATTCAGTCGGGCCTCCTTAGCGAAGATGACAGCCTGCGCAAGGCGCACGGCCTCGACATTTGCTGCAAAATTCCGAATAGCGGCTTGCATGACAAGCATCCTTCTCACCGGCTCCTCCCGTGGAATCGGCGCCGCCGCCAAAGCAGCACTCGAAGCGCGCGGCGCCATGGTCATCGGCCAGGCGACGCAAAGCGAGCGCACCGACACCGTTCCATCCGATTTCTGCGAACCCAATGCGCCCCACGATTTGTGGCACGCTGCCCTCGCTCGATCGGGAGGCAAGATCGACGTGCTGGTCAACAACGCGGGTCTGTTCGATCCGAACCCGATCGAGCGCTCGGACATCGAATGGCTCGATGCGTGGGAGGATACGATGCGCATCAATCTGACCGCTTCAGCCCAGCTAAGCCGCTTTGCTGTGCGCCATTGGCAAGAGCGTGAATGTCCCGGGCGAATCGTCCATGTCGCCAGTCGGGCAGGTCACCGTGGCGACTCACCTGCTCACTGGCACTATGCAGCGAGCAAGGGCGGTATGCTTGCCATGCATAAAAGCATTGCCCGCGCTTATGCGGGGGAAGGTATCTTGAGCTTCGCAATCACCCCGGGTTTTACCGACACGGCAATGGCCGGCGATTATCTGGAAAGCCGTGGCGGGCCGGGACTTCTCGCAGACATCCCGCTCGGCCGCGTAGCTGAACCAGATGAGATCGCAAGATTGATCGAATTCTGTGCGCTGGACGCGCCTGCGAGCCTCACGGGCGCTACGCTTGATGCCAACGGAGCGAGCTATGTGCGCTAAACTTCTCGTACCTCTGACTTTGGTCATGGCAAGTTGTGCCAGCGTGCCTTCTGATCGGTCACAGAATGTTGCTCCAACAGGCTCGTTATCCACAATGCCTGCCAAAGAATTCATCGACAGCTGCGAGCCGTGGGATGATTGGGACAAACCCGCCCCCCCTTTTTCCATCATGGGCAACAGCTTTTACGTCGGCACCTGCGGTATCTCTGCGATCCTCATCACTGGCGATGACGGTCATATCCTTCTCGACAGCGGCGTCCCCGAAGCTGCACCGCTAATCCTCGCCAATATTCGATCCCTTGGCGTAGACCCGGGAGATATCCGCTTTATCCTGATGAGCCATGAGCATTTCGATCATGTCGGCGCGCATGCCGCGCTGGCAGCGGCCACTGGCGCTCAAATTGTCGCCTCCGAGCAAGCCGCCCAAGTGCTCCAACGCGGGGTAGTGGCGGAAGAAGATCCCCAGGCTGCGATGAACCATCCCCATTTCCCAAGGGTAAAAGTGGATAGAATTGTGGTCGATGGTGAAGTTGTGAAGCTCGGCAATCTCGAATTGACCGCGCACACTACCCCTGGCCACAGCCCTGGTGCGATGAGTTGGACATGGGAGTCCTGCAATCTCCCGGGTGAACCCCCTGTCTGCCGCAACGTGGCTTACGTCGACAGTCTTTCTGCTGTGTCGGCAGACGATTATCGCTTTACGGACCATCCCGAGGTCGTGGCTGCATTCCGAAAAAGCATTGACAAGGCCCGCTCATTGCCGTGTGACTACCTCCTCACCCCCCATCCTTCTGCCAGTCAAATGCTCAAGCATTTGCGGGATGAAACTTTTGGCGAGCCCGGAGCCTGTCAGCGATACGCAGACGGCCTAGCACGAAAACTGGATGAACGGCTCGCGAAAGAGAAAAGCAAATGAGCGCCTGGAAACTGGCTGGCGAAGCGCCGAAGAAGGTGGTGCAGGCTGCCCTTCTTGCGCATGATGAAGCCTGGGACTTTCCCGAAGAACTCGTCGTATCCGGCCGCGAAATCGCTGAAGACAAGCCAGAGCAATGGATTCTAGAAGTCTGGCTGGACCGCAAACCGACTGCAGACGACAAACGCGCCGCAGCCTCGCTCTTCACGAACGGCGCTCCCCAGTTCACCGCCGAGAAATTGCCGGAAGAAGATTGGGTTACCCTCAGTCAAGAGGGCGTGAAGCCCATCCAGGCCGGGCGTTTCTATGTACGCACGCCCGAATACCCGGCCGACAAGAAACTGGTCAATTTCATCATTCCCGCCAGCCAGGCGTTCGGCACTGGTCAGCACAAGACAACCGCCGGATGCCTTGCCATGCTGGACCTTATGAAGCGCGAGGGGCTGGTGGTTCGGAACCACGCGGACATCGGGACGGGAACAGGCTTATTGGCTTTTGCGGCCATGCATCTTTGGCCGCGGGCGCACGCAATCGCTTCGGATATAGACACGGTGTGCGCAGGCGTAGTGGAAGACAATTGCCGGACGAACGATATTACGATGGGTGCCCGTCCAGGCGAGCTCACAATGGTGATCGCTCCGGGGATTGATGACCCACTGATCGAAGCGCGCGCTCCCTACGATCTGCTAATTGCCAATATCCTCGCTGGTCCGTTAGTCGAGCTGGCACCTGATTTCGCGAAAGTCACGACTGCTGGAGGCAGTCTCTTGCTAGCGGGCCTACTTGTGACACAGGAAGCCGAAGTTCGCGCGGCCTATCGTGCACAGGGTTTTCGACTGGCGCGAAGGGTGACGAACGGGGATTGGGCTATTTTGTGGCTGCGCAAGAGCCGGATCGGGTGAGAGGCTGCCATTTATGGCGGGTGTGTGCGTGGGTTCTGTTTATCCTCGTCACCTCAACTACGTGCTTCTTTCTGTCAGCGTGGACCGGCAGCTCGATTCCCAGAAACCCGTCTTGGACCGAACCTGCGGATGGTATCGAAATCATGGTGGGCGATAACGGCATTCATACCGAAATCGTAATGCCCCTGGTATCCCCGGTGAAAGACTGGCGAACCGTATTTCCAGCTGCTGATCTGCAAGACCCTCATCGACCCTATACCCATGTCGCCGTGAGCTGGGGCGAGCGTGACGTTTTTCTCAACACGCCGACATGGGCCGATCTGAGCCTGTCGACCGCCATTAAGGCAGCGACTGGCGGAGACGGTCTCCTCCATGCGGCACATTACGTGCGGCCCGCACCGGGTTCAGCCAATAGGCCTATCTATCTGACGTACGAACAATATGCGAAGCTGGTAAAAGCCATCGAGAGCCAAGCCCCAGTGTCCAGTCATCGCGAGCCATTGCCCGGATACTCCACCTACGATGTGTTCTACGATGCACCGGGCAGCTATCATTTAGGCAATACATGTAACCAGTGGACCAGCGATATGCTCGCAACTGCCGGAGTAAAGGTAGGCCGGTGGACTCCCCTGCCCGGCGGAGTCATGAAATGGTTTCAGGATCCAGATCCGGATTGACCTGAGCGCCCCTTTGATCGTGATAGCGAACAACGCTGCGTGTCACTTCCTGCATCATTCCCATACGCGCAGCATAGGATGCGCGGGTGCTACCGATCATTACTGCCATCGTATAATTCGTGCCATCGGGCGCAGTGAGAATACCAATATCGTTATAGCCGGACTGGACACCGTCGAAGAACTGGCCTGTCCCGGTTTTGTGCGCAATCGTCCAACCGGCCGGCACGCCTCCCTTGAGCCGCCTCGGGCCACTCCGGGTACGCTGCATGGTCGACACGATCAGATCCGTCGAATTCTCCGAAAGGAGGTCTCCGCGTGCAAGCCGCGCCAGCGCCTTGGTGATGCCTACGGGACTAGCTCCATCGATCGGATCGGCAAGATAAGCTTCGAAGGCATTTCGCCTGTCTTCTTCGGATACGAGATCGCGCGCCTCGTAAAACGCATTGTCGACCGAATAGGCCTGTTTCCATTTGAGGCCAGCAATGCTGCTTTGCTTGGTCCGTTCATCGGTACCGAACTGGACGCCCGAAATCTGATTCCGGCGCAAGAACCCCTCTACAGCGCTTGGCCCTCCCACGCGGCGCAGAAGACGGTCGTTCGCCGTGTTATCGCTCTGCGTGATCGCTCGATTGATGAGGTCGGCATAATCCGTGGTGAATGAGCCCCTCGCTCGCACAATATTGCGAAGCGGTTGATGAAAAACAGTGAGGTCTTCAGCGCGCAACCTAACCGGCTCGGACAGATCAAGTGCGCCTTCGTCTCTGAGGTCCAGCGCGGTCAGAGAGACCCAAAGCTTGCTTACGCTCTGCTGGGGAAAGCGCTTCTTTCCAGAGTAGGACATGGTGGCAAGCGTGTCTGCCTGGGTAACTGCAATGCCGACGTCGCCGTTGAAGGTCTCGCCCAGATCGCGGAGCTGCTGCTGAAGAGCGACCTGCGCCTCGGTAAGCTTCGGTTCGGGGGGCGGTGAAGGTTTCTGCTCGGCGAGCGTGACACGTTTATGGAAATCCTGCGGGGATTCCCCCGGCGTACTCACCATGGTGGCGAGGACGAGGAGGGCTCCGACAATCAGGACGGTCAGGAAAAGTACGGGGGATCGGCTCACGACACTCCAACACGAAGCACGACGTAAGTTTCCATATTCATGATATTATCCCGCGTTCTTGACGATTTCGGCCCACCCGGGTTCGTCAATGACCTCGATACCCAGTTCCGCCGCTTTCTTGAGCTTGCTGCCGGCACCCGGCCCGGCCACGACCAGATCGGTCTTCGCGCTAACCGATCCACTAGCTTTGGCACCCAGGCGTTCTGCCTGTGCCTTGGCCTCATCCCTACTCATGGTTTCAAGCTTACCAGTGAAAACAACAGTCTTGCCGTTTACCGGGCTATCGCGCGTCTCGACCTCGTAGCGCGGCGGAGTGACCTGGTTGAGGAGATCGTCCCACACGTCCTTATTGTGGTCTTCATGAAAGAAATCCCCGAGCGCCTCGACCACGGCGCTACCGACGCCATCAATCGCATTCAAAGCGACAACGGCGTCTTCGTCGCCATCCCGGGCCTCTTCAGCAGTTCGGCGAAGCGAAGGAAGATCATGAAGATGTTTCATGAGGTCACGTGCCGTGACGGCCCCCACGTGGCGTATACCCAAGCCGAACAGGAGCCGAGCAGCGTCTGGCTGGCGACGCGCTTCGATGCTTTCCACAAGCTTATCCACAGACCGTTCCTGCCACCCGTCAAGCGCAAGGATGGCATTTCTGCGATTTTTCAGGCGGAAAATATCTGCGGGGCTTTCAAGCCAACCGAGCGCAAAGAACTGATCGATTGTCTTCTCCCCAAGACCATCGATATCCAAAGCCCCACGACTGACAAAATGCTTTAATCTTTCCGTGCGTTGTGCGGGACAGATGAGACCGCCTGTGCAACGCACATCCACCTCCCCTTCAGCTGCTACAGCCTCGCTTCCACATTCCGGGCAGTGATCGGGAAAAGCATAAGGTACTCTTTCCGCGTCGCGGGTGAGGTTATCCACAAGCTGTGGAATAACGTCGCCAGCGCGTTGCACTACCACCCGATCCCCCGGCCTGACACCGAGGCGTTCGACCTCGTCACGATTGTGCAGCGTGACATTGGTAACAGTGACACCGCCGACGAGCACAGGAGCGAGACGTCCTACCGGTGTCAGCTTCCCTGTCCGACCGACCTGAATATCGATAGCCTCGAGCGTCGTTTCGGCCTGCTCAGCAGGAAACTTGTGCGCCAGCGCCCATCGTGGCGCCTTGGCGACGAAGCCTAGACGCTGCTGAAAATCAAGCCGGTCTACTTTGTAGACCACACCATCAATTTCGTATGGAAGGTCAGGACGTTCGCGAGCAATCTTCTCATAATGAGCCAGCATCTCCGTCGCGCTTTCCACCTTCGTGAAGAGCGGGGATACAGGCACTCCCCATCCTTCGATGACGCGGACGACCTCTTCCTGGGTTTTCCCTGGCACTTCGGATGCTGCCCCCCAACCGTGCGCCCAGAACTTCAGCGGACGCTTCGCCGTCACGCTCGCATCCTTCTGTCGCAAGGAACCTGCTGCCGCATTGCGTGGGTTGGCGAATAGCTTGGCGCCCGCCTTTTCCTGAGCCGCATTAAGTGCCTGAAAGTCCGCTTTGGCCATATAGACTTCGCCGCGGATTTCGAAGACTTCGGGGATGTCAGTCCCAGATAGGCTCTGGGGAATATCGGCAATATGAGCGACATTCGGCGTCACATCCTCGCCAACCTGACCATCACCACGCGTAGCTGCGCGAACCAGCTTTCCGCCCTCGTACCTAAGAGAACAGGAAAGTCCGTCGATCTTGTCCTCGGCTGTAATTGCAAGTCCATCAGCCTCGTCTAACGAGAGAAAACGACGCACACGGGCTACCCATTCCTCCACCTCCGTCGGCGAGAAAGCATTGTCGAGGCTCATCATGCGAACTTCATGGGTAACTTTGGAGAGCGGCGAAGCAGCTATCTCGTGACCAACTGCCTTCGATGGGGAATCCGGCCTGATGAGATGGGGAAAAGCTTCCTCCAGCTCCGCATTACGGCGGACCAGCGCGTCATATTCCTGATCGGTAATTTCCGGCGCATCTTCCGCGTGATAAAGCCGGTTATGGTGGGCAATCTTTTTGGCGAGCCGCATGAGTTCGTTAGCGGCATCGACTTCGGAAACCTCGTTCACACGCCCTCCAAAAGACGATCAGCTTGCGCACGGGCTTCGGGCGTGACTTCCGCGCCAGAAAGCATTCGGGCAATTTCTTCCTTGCGCCCGGCCTCATCGAGCAGGCCAACGCTGGTCCGGGTTACGGTACCGTCGGAACTCTTCGCGATCATGTAATGCGTACGCCCACGCGCCGCGACCTGCGGACTGTGTGTGACCGCCAAAAGCTGACCGTCCGACGCAAGTCTCGCCAGTCGTTCTCCGATCGCACTCGCCACTGCACCGCCCACGCCGCGGTCGATCTCGTCGAAGATCACGGTTGCCGCCCCGCCCTGCTCTGCCAGGGCGACCTTCAAAGCAAGGATGAAGCGCGACAGTTCGCCCCCGCTCGCAATCTTGTTGAGCGGGGCAAAATCGGCACCTGCATTTGTGGCGATGAGAAACTCGACACTGTCCATGCCACGTGGCCCCCATCGGTCTTCGGGAAGCTCTACAACCGCCGTTTTGAACCGTGCCGCATCCAGCTTCAGCGGCGCCAGTTCGCGCGCAACAGCTTCGTCCAGCTTCGCCGCAGCCGCCACGCGGTTGGCATGCAGCGCTTTAGCTTCTGCACGATACCTTTCTCCCGCTTCCGCAGCGGCGGCCTCGAGAGTTTCGAGCTCAGCCTCGCCGCCCTCGATTGAATCGAGTTGGCTACGCATCGTCCGCATGACCTCCGGCAGTTCGTCCACCTCGCAGCGGTGCTTCCGTGCCAGCGCGCGCAGTTCGAACAACCTCGTTTCGGCGGCTTCTAGCGCTGCAGGATCATGGTCGAGCGCCGCAGCCGCCGCTTCCAGCTTTTCTTCAGCCTCTCCCGCCTCGATCACCGCGCGGTCAAGTGCGCCGAGAGCCTCGGTCAGAAGGGGATGCTCGGGAGCGATCCTATCGAGCTTGCGGGCAGCCACGCGCAGGCTAGCCAGCGGGGAGTCGGAGCCTTCCCACAAATGCCGCAGTTCCTCGAGATCGCCCGATAGCCGTTCCCCTTTTTGCATGTCGGCCCGCGTTTCAGCCAGCCTAGCCTCTTCGCCAACTTCTGGTTCGAGAGCAGTCAATTCGCTCAGATGGGAGAGCAGCAAATCGCGATCAACCCGCGCCTGCTCCAGCGCATCACGCACACTCTCGAGCCGCGCTTCTGTCTCGCGCCATTTCGCCCAGGCTTGATCGACCCGTGCAGTACCTGCCCCGGCAAAGCGATCGAGCAGCGCCCGATGACCGCGTGGATTGACCAGTCCGCGATCATCATGCTGGCCGTGCAATTCGACGAGGATACCCGCGATCTCACGCAGCAGTGCAACGCCGACGGACTGATCGTTGATGAAGGCCTTGCTGCCGCCGTCAGCCTTGAGCTGGCGCCGAATAATCAAGGGCTCACCCGGTTCGATCTCGATATCGGCATCGTCGAGGGCTTCCGCGATCTGAGCGGGCAAGGATGAAAACTCGAAACTTGCGGAAACACTGGCCTTCGCTTCGCCAGCGCGGACCAATCCACTGTCGGCACGGTTGCCGAGAACCAGCCCAAGCGAGTCGAGCAAAATCGATTTGCCTGCCCCCGTTTCGCCAGTGAGCACGCCGAGGCCGCGCCCGAAATCGAGATCGAGCGCTTCGATCAGCACGATGTTGCGAATGGAAAGCCGGGTCAGCATTGCTACCCTATGTAACGCAGCCGAAACGCCGCGTCACTGTTCCCCTTATGATCGACTTGTGAATAGTCTTTCGCCGGTCAGCTGGCCGAGACGCCAGCGGCATTGTCCTCGATCAGCTCGTAAGCCTTCTCGTACCATTCGTTCCCGGGATAGTTCGCGCCGAGGACGGCGGCATATTTTACCGCTTCCGGCTTGATTCCCAGGGCAAGGCTGCTTTCCACCAAGCGATAGAGAGCTTCCGGCGCATGGCTGGTGGTCTGATAGGTATCGACCACATTCTGGAACCGGATCTGCGCAGCGATCCAGCGGCCCGAACGCTGATAGTAGCGGCCGATCTCCATTTCCTTGCCGGCGAGATGGTCTTCGACGAGGTCGATCTTCAGGCGCGCATCGGCGGCATACTGGGTTTGCGGGAAGCGGCGGTTTACTTCGCGCAGCGCCGTCAGCGCCTGCTCGGTCACCTTCTGGTCGCGCTGAACATCGCTGATCTGCTCGTAATAGCTGAGCGCGATGAGGTAATAGGCATATGGCGCGTCCTTGTTACCCGGATGGATCGACAGGAAGCGCTGCGCCGAAGCAACAGTCTTGTTGTAATCGCCCGCCACATAATAGCTGAACGCACTCATCAGCTGGGCACGGCGCGCCCAGGGCGAATAGGGATGCTGACGCTCCACCTCGTCGAACAGCGCAGCGGCCAATTGCGGCTTCCCGCTGTCGAGTTCCGCCTTGGCCTGACCGTAAAGTGTCTCAACGTCGCGCGCGACATAGGCCGTGTCTTCGGGCCGGTTCGAACCGCCACCACAAGCTGCAGTGAGTGTAGTGGCTGCAGCGAGAGCGCCGAAGGCGAGCATGCGGGTGGTGCGCGATTGGGTCTTCATAGGGCCGAGCCTATAACCAGCACCCCGCTGAACGCCAAGTGAAGTTATCGGCGATTTCACCGATATCACACGCACCCACCCGTAGCTCGTCCGCGCTAATCGGTCGCAGGCCAGTCCGCCTCCTCCTGTCCACGCGTTTTCCAGAGCGAGTAAGCGACCCCAGCCCCGATCAAGCCTATGGTGACACCCAAGCTGATCCATGGCGGCATCTTGTCACCGCCCAGAAGGAAATCGGAAACGAAGATCTTGCTGCCGATGAACACCAGTACCGCTGCCAAGGCATATTTGAGGTAATGGAAGCGATGCACCATCGCTGCCAACACGAAATAGAGCGCCCGTAATCCCAGGATCGCGAAAATGTTCGAAGTGTAGACTATAAAGGTATCCGTCGTGATCGCGAAGATCGCCGGGACACTATCTACCGCAAACACGAGATCGGCGAGATTGATGACGACCAGTGCGAGCAGCAGTGGTGTGGCGGCGCGCACCATTTTGCCGGTTTTGGCGTCCTGTACCTTTACCAGGAAGCGCTGCCCGTGAAGATCAGGCGTGACACGCATATGCCGGCTGATCCACTTCACCGCCGGGTTACTGCCGACGTCCATCGGCTCGTCCCCGGCGAAGAACATCTTGATACCGGTTACGATCAGAAAAGCGGCGAACAGGTACAGCACCCAATACGCTTCTGCCAGGATCGCCGCCCCGCCTGCAATCATCAGACCGCGCAGCACGATTACTGCCATGATGCCCCACAGGAGCGCGCGATACTGATATTTCGGGGGGATTGAGAAATAGGTGAATATCAGGCTGATCACAAAGACATTGTCGATCGAGAGGGCCTTCTCGATGAAGAAGCCCGTGTAGTACTGCATGCCTGCTTCGGGTCCGCGCTCCATCCAGACCCAGAAACCGAACAGCAGTGCCACTCCGATGTAAAACACGGATAGCTTCAGGCTTTCGGCGATCCCGATTTTCTTATCCTCCTTATGAAGGACACCGAGATCGAACGCCGTCAGCACGATGACGATCGCAAGGAAGGCAGCCCAGAACCACAAGGGGGTGCCGAGCCAGTCCGCAAGGAAAAAGTCGATCATGCTTGCTGCTCCCGAACAGAGCCGACAGCCGGAAGAGCGGATTTAAGCAGGAAGTATCCTGTCAGGGCCGCGACCGTCGAACCGGCCAGCACGCCAAGCTTCACGGCATCTATCTGGCCAGCAGTCGCGAAAGCGAGATTGCCGATGAAAAGGCTCATGGTGAAACCGATTGCCGCGAGTAGCGACAAGGCGTGGATCTGCCGCCAATTGACCTCATCCGGCAGACTGGCGAGCTTCATCTTCACAGCCAGCCAGGCAAAACCGAAGATACCCGCCTGCTTGCCAATGAGTAGGCCCAGCGCGATGCCGAGGGGCAGAGGGTCGAGTAGCGCTGACGGTTCGAGACCGACCAGCGTCACGCCTGCGTTCGCAAAGCCGAAGACCGGGATGACCAGGAATGCGACCCATGGATGGAGGGCATGTTCCATGCGTTCCAGCGGGCCGTGATCGCTGGATCGATCCAGCGGGATTGTCAGTGCAGCCGCGACACCCGCCAGGGTAGCATGTACGCCCGATTTCAGGACGAAAGCCCACATCAAGATTGCCAACAGCACGTAAGGGATCGTCGAAGCGACTTTAGCGCGCCCGAGAGCCAGCATTACGATAAATACCATGGCGGCCGCAGCGAGCATGCCGGTATCGATTTCACCCGAATAGAACAGCGCGATGATCGCGATCGCCCCGATGTCGTCGATCACGGCAATCGCCAGCAACAGGGCCTTCAACGCGACAGGCACGCGCGGCCCCAGCAGCGAGAGAATACCGAGTGCGAAGGCGATGTCTGTCGCTGCCGGTATCGCCCATCCCTGAATATTGTCGGGAGTGCCCAGATTGAACCCGATAAATACGAGGGCTGGCAAAACCATACCGCCGAGTGCTGCGACCAAGGGGAGCGACGCTTTGCCCCAGCTCGACAGCTGGCCTTCCAAAACCTCACGCTTGACCTCCAAGCCGACGAGGAAAAAGAAAACGGCCATGAGGCCGTCGTTTATCCAGAGCAGGAGAGGCTTATCGATCACGAAGCTATCGATCGCAAAGACGACCGGAATGTCGAGCAACGAGACGTAATTGGCAGCAAGAGGCGAATTGGCAACTGCAAGGGCAAGCGCCGCTGCGAAAATAAGGACGATTCCTCCGGCGCTTTCCTTTTGCAGGAAGTCGCGCAGCAGAGGCGTAATGGCTTTGACCATGGGATTTCTCCGGAAGGTGGGTAGCTGTGAAGTACGAGGAGCGATCAGCAGCGCGCGATATTGGCTGCACGGGCGCACATACGGCGCACGCCGCGACTAGCCGAAAGGTCGCAAAGCAGCGTGAACCTTGCCGGGTCGAGTTGCCAGATAGTCTTTGAATGCGCCGTCATCGATAGCTCCCTGATCGAATTTCAAGTCGATCGGACTACCGGAGCAGATGGGCTGGATAAGGAAAACGGGCCCGTCAGATTGCATCGGTATATCCGATACGGCCGACATCACGTGCGCTCAAGCGCCCGCCAGAGGGGCCCGGTCCGTGGAAGGGACAATAGCCGAAATGATCAGGAATTCAAGCCGCGCGGCAGTTTAGTTGGCGCGCGGCTTGTTTCGGTTCAACTTTCGCTGATGCCTTCCGGTGCATCCCAAAGCAGGTGACGCGTTTCGAGCATGACGAGATTGTTGCTGCGGACAATTTCCCCGCGGGTCTTGTAGCCCAGCAACTGCTCGGGATCGGTGCCGGGATTGTGGGTAAGCACCCGCAATTCCTCGCTTGTGAAATCGGTGAGTCCGCGTGCGCGCTCGATACCCTTGCTGTCGTAGATGTGCAGAACGTCACCACGGGTAAAGTCGCCATCCATACTGATGACATCTGCCCGCCGGATCGGACGCTCGCCTTGAGCAAGCGCATCGGCAACCGCTTCGGAAACGACAAGGCTACCCGCCATCTGGAGACGATTGGCGATCCAGCTGTCCCATCCGGAAAGCGGGTTCGGGTTCGGCAAAACCTTTGTCGCGCGGCGGCTTCCGTCCAGCACGGTGGAAAGCGGGTGATCGACTTCGCCCTGCGCAATCCAGGTGGTTACTCCCGCTTCTTGCGCCATGTTCGCTGCCTGGAGCTTGGTTTCCATACCCCCGGTACCCAGCGTGCTCTTACCTTTGGTCGCTGCCATATAAGGCCCGACATCGCTGACTTCGGGAATGAACTGAGCTTCGGGATCGTCCGGATTACGGTCGTACAGGCCGTCGACGCCGGTCAGGATAATGAAGTCCGTCGCGCCAATCATCTGCGCCACCTTGGCCGCAAGGCGGTCATTATCGCCCACACGGATTTCCTCGGTAGTGATCGTGTCGTTCTCGTTGACGATCGGCATCACACCCGATTCCAGCAGGCGATGGACCGTGTTGCGCGTATTGAGGAAGCGGCGGTGATCCTCGAAATCGCCAAGGGTCAGGAGGACCTGCGCGATCTCGAAACCGAATTCGTGGCCGACCTGCTTATAAGCGTTGAGGAGAAGCGGCATGCCGCAGGCCGCGGCGGCCTGCTTGTCCGAAACTCCTGCGCTCTCCGGCGTCTCGCCGATAATGCGCAGCCCCAAAGCGACTGATCCCGACGAACACACGATAACCTCGTTACCCTGCGACCGCAGCAAAGCGACATCTTCGAGCAAGCGCTGCAGGAAACCATATCGTGGGGTCAGGAGTTCCTGATTGGCAAGCAATGCCGAACCGATCTTGACAACAATATTGCGTTTCTTGGTCATATCTAAAAAATGTCTCTAACTTGAAATTTCTGTAACAGAACGTAGATAGGGATGGTGCAGTGCACAACCGGATTTTTCAGAATATCGAATGCGCAAAAGGCTGGAAGTATTCTTTGAAGAAATAGCGATGACTTAATTTTCTGTTATTTCGTTTTGGTACTAAATCGAGAATTACACAAAGCGCCCTGAGCGCGGAAACGGAATTCTACCATTATTAATTCTATACTTATTATCGGCTGCGGAAAAATGGGCTCCGCGTTACTTTCGCAATGGGTCTCGGGCGGCGAGAAGATCACCGTCGTCGACCCGATGGCAAGCGATTTGCCGAACGGCGTTTCGCTCGTCCGCGACCGGGAAGAAATTGCTGACCAACGCTTCGACTGCATCGTCGCCGCCGTCAAGCCGCAGATGTTCGATGATGTGATGCCGGATTATGCCGGCAACTTGTCCGATGCTGGATATGTCCTCTCGATCGCCGCCGGATATTCCGCTGGAAGACTGTCGAAATTGATGGGCGACAAGCCCGTCGTGCGTGTCATGCCGAACCTCCCGGCTGCGATCGGTCGCGGTGTCAGCGGTCTCTGCGCAGGGCCTCTGGTATCCGATGCGCACATGGCCCATGCCGAAGAGTTCATGGGCCGCGCTGGGACGACCATCGTCGTCGATAGCGAAGAGAAGCTAGACCGCGTGACTGCGGTTGCAGGCTCAGGCCCCGGCTATGTGTTCGAAATCGCGCGCGCCTATGCCGAAGCTGCGATGGCGCAGGGTTTCACCGAGGAGGAAGCGCGTGAAATGGTTCTAGGCACCATCGGTGGCGCCATCGCCATGGCAAGCGAGCCCTCTGCCCCTAGCCTGGAAGATCTACGCAATTCGGTGACGAGCAAGGGTGGCACGACTGCGGCCGGCCTCAATGCACTCAATGGCGACAATGGCCTTTCCGACCGCCTGCATGCAACGTTGCAGGCCTGTTACGACCGGGCGGTAGAGCTGCGCTGAAACCTTTGCGCCTCCCGTCCCTTTTATATGTGAGAGAGAAGATATGAACGATCAGACATTAGATCCGCAGATGCACATCGCCACCCTTGGCGAAAATGCACGTAATGCCGCCCGTGGCCTGCTTTCAGCAAGCACGGATGCGAAGAACAAGGCGCTGCGCGAAGCCGCCAAGGCGTTGCGGGATAAGACCCCCGAACTGCTTGAAGCCAATGCCGAGGATGTGAAAAGCGTCGAAGGAAAGAAGCCGGATAGCTTCATCGACCGCCTCAAGCTTACCGAAGATCGCATCGAGGGAATGGCTTCGGCTTTGGAACAGATCGCCGAACTGCCCGACCCTGTTGGTCGCGAACTGGCGAGCTTTGATCGCCCCAACGGCCTCACCATCCAGCGGGTCGCCGTGCCGATCGGCGTTATTGGCATGATCTATGAAAGCCGCCCGAATGTCGGTGCGGACGCTAGCGCTCTATGCCTCAAGAGTGGAAATGCCGTGATTCTCCGTGGCGGCAGCGAAAGCCGCAACTCCACGCGCGTCATTGTCGAATGCATGCGCACCGGCTTAAGGGCTGCGGGCCTGCCCGAAGATGCGGTGCAAACGGTCGGTACCACAAATCGCGAAGCTGTGGCCGCACTGCTCAAGGCTGACGAGTTCGTCGATCTCGTCATCCCGCGCGGTGGCCGGGGACTTGTGGAGCTTGTTCGCGATCAGGCCAGTGTGCCCACCCTCCTCCACCTCGACGGAAATTGTCATAGCTACGTCCACGAAGCAGCCGACCTCGACAAGGCAGCTGAAGTCATCCGTAATGCAAAGCTTCGCCGCACCGGCGTTTGCGGCGCGACCGAAAGCATCGTGGTAGACCGCTCGATCGCCAAGGATTTCGTCCCGAAGCTTACGACAATCATGGGTAGCGATTGCGAATTGCGTGGTGACGAAGAAGCGGTCGCAATCGATGGTAGCATCAAGCCCGCCACATCGGAAGACTGGAATACCGAGTATCTCGATCCGATCGCTTCGGTAAAGGTTGTCGACGGCCTCGATGAAGCGATCCACTGGGTGAGCGAACATTCTTCGCACCATACCGATGCGATCATGACCGAAGATGATGCTGCGGCGAAGAAGTTCATGACCAGCATCGACAGCGCGATTGTCATGCGTAATGCCAGCACACAGTTCGCCGACGGCGGCGAATTCGGCATGGGCGCAGAAATCGGCATTGCTACTGGCAAAATGCATGCTCGTGGACCGGTTGGCCTCGAACAGCTGTGCAGCTTCAAATACCTAGTACACGGCGAGGGTCAAACCCGCCCGTAAATTAGCCGACAATCCGAAGTCCAATAAAGCCGCCGTCGCCTAACAGCGTCGGCGGCTTGTTCGTGCTTATCAGATGTTGGTGCTGCTCGGGATCAGGCTGGGCAGCAGAAAGCCATAGGGCCTCATTCTTTCCGCATTGCGAGATACTATCTGACTTTCGACGCTCGCGAGGGCGGCCTGGAACCGCGCAAGAGGGCCTTCAGCTCCGACAATTTGCGGATCGCGGAACCACTGCGGATAGGGATATTGCGGGGAAAGATAAGTGCCGAGCGGGCGGTAATAGAGCGAACCGAGAAGGTAGAGCACCTTCAGCTGTTCGAGCGCCAATGTTTCGGGCGGCATCATTGCCAACCAATCCGTTTTGGTGCCACCTTGTTGGGTGTCGGGTGCTGGTTGCCAGTACGCACCGGTCACGGCCGGGGCGTACTCCATAATCGCTTTTTGCGGAAAGTTGACTGACGCGTGCTGCGCGCTCGCGGTGAAAATAGTCATCGTGCACAGGTCGATCAGGTCCTGGATCGTTGCAGGCGCGCTGAAACCCAGCAGTTTCCCGCTATCCGCGATAGCCCGCGCCCAGGCCTGAAGCTCGGTATCGCCCGTTATGTCCGTATCGGCATCGTAGTATACCCGGACATATTCCTCGACCCAGGTTTCGATGGCTTCCCAGACCAGCAGGCCATCGTCACGATATGGGTAGTTGGTAAGCGCTGAACTGGTTCCCACACCGCGGGCTTCAATGTCCTTCGGCAACATGCCTTTGTCGAAATCGAAACTGAGGCGGGCTTCAACCGCAGTTTTCTGGCTGCTCTGAATTGTGCCTGCAAAGATATGATCGATCGGGCCGCCGGGGGTGATCAGGCTGGTGGCAGCGGCCTCGTTGATAAACATCGTGCCTTCGAAATGCCGAACCAGCAGAGCATTGATAGGATGAAGTTCCGCCAGATGACGATGCGTGGCAACAGCCACAGCCTCGATCACGAGATGCGTCCGGGCGAGATGCGCGAAGAGTTCGTGATAATTGCCATCAGCAACCTGCACCACCAACTTTGCCATCTCCCAGCCCCATTGCCTGGTTTCGCTCATTGCGGGTGTCATGACGGGGCTTGCGTCGTTGGACGGATCGCAATTGATGGCGACCGGTACCAGACTGTCGCCTCCCGGCGGAACGGCGAACAGGGCCACCGGACAAGTCAGGTACTTCGCGATCCCGTCCCATTCGCCCTGTTCGATGATTGACAGCGCCGAATAATCGCATTGAAACAAGCGTCCTTGAGCAAGAGCGTCCTCAAGCTGGTCTCCTGCTACGACTGCCGAGTATTGTTCTGCGGTGATCTGACACTTGTCGGGAACCGCAGAAACCGCCTCGATCAGAACGGTGTTCGGTCCAGCAATCCTGAGGTTCGCAAATTCCAGATCGTCCTGAAAGGTATAGGCGATCGCCGGAATGTCGATCGTCTTGAAATTGTCGAGGTAGGTCTGAAGTGAGCGTGGATGATCGCTGCCCAGCGCCGCCTGTGTCGCTCCACGCAGTTCGATGATGGCTTTCAGTTTGGATACGTGGTTTTTCAGGTCCGCGATCGCTATCTCTGCTTCGACCATGTGAACACCGTCGGCAACCAGTTCCGCCAGCCCTTTCCTGCCGGCGATATCCGCGACAATCTTGGCCTCCAGCGAGGCGACATCCTTCTCGACTGCGGCGACCACGGCCCGGTCCGCGTCCAGCAGGAGCGGATCCAAAGAGGAAAGTCCTTGTGCGATGAGCGCGCATTCTACCTCGATCTGGTTTCTGGCCAGTTCGAGAACGATCTTCGCCAGCTTGAGCCACCATTCCAGCGTAGGATTCTCGGCCGTGGGCAAGGTCTTGACCACTGGCACGCCTTCGACAGACGGGACGCAGTCGGTCCATTCGTACTGCGCCTGGCTCGCGGCCAGCTGCTCTTGCCGGGCCTGCCTTTGCGATTGTGTATCATTTTGGGGCAGTGAAGGGGAAATCGGGGCTTGCTTAGGCATTTCTGGTCCATCCTTCTTCCTGAGTGAGAGCCTGCCTACTCGACAATAGTTAACGCCCAGCCTAGGGCATACGTAGTAATACGGGGGGCAACCCGTTCGGGGATGTTAGGCGCTTGGGGGTTATTGCGCTGCGATGGGGAAGGTTGGAAGAATTGTTCGCGCATTAGCGATTCCGGATCTGCCGCAGGATGTGCGTGCAGATTACGTTATCGCGGCGGCGACGCAGGTTCAGAAGCAGGCGCGGTGGTTGTTCGTCGCGCTTTTGCTGACCTGTCCGCTGGCCATTTTCGTCACGCCCGAAAGCAGCGGCTGGTTCGTGCGCTGGGTGCTGCCGCTGGGCATGTCGATCTACTGCCTCTCCGGCTTGCTTACTCTGTTCAAGGGCACAGCCTTCGAAGGCAAGCCATGGCGTGCCGAGAAATTCATCGTCGAAAGCTGGTTCTCCTCGCTGATCGGCGCGATGATCAGCACCAGCTGGGCGATCGCCAGCTGGCTCAGCGCCGAGGGGTTCGAGCGGCTGCACTTCCCCGTCATCCTGGTGATGGGCGCGCTGGCAACGGCCTATTGCGTGGCGAGCATCCGGGCCGCGGCCGCGATGCATCTGCTGATCGACATCGTCCCTATCGCCGCGCTGTTGCTGATCTTCGGCACCACGCTCGACCGGGCGGCGGCGGTCAGCCTGGCGCTGGCGGGGATCTTCCAGTGGCGGATGATCAACATGCATCACCAGCAGGTGGTCGAGCTGCTTCTGCTCCAGCGCAAGAACCACACCCTCGCCCTCACCGATCCGCTGACCGGATTGCTCAACCGCCGCGCTTTGCTCGATTTTGCCGAGGCGCTGGGCGATGACGACGGCCCTTCCCGTCTGCTGCTGATCGATATCGACCGGTTCAAGCAGGTCAACGACATGCATGGCCACGACGTGGGCGATTGCGTGCTCCAGGAGATCGCCCGGGTGATCGAATCCTATGCCGGAAACAATGTCAGCGCGGCGCGGCTGGGGGGCGAGGAGTTTGCCCTGCTCGGGACGCGTGAGGCACTGCCCTGCTCCACGGCCGAAACCCTGCTCGACAAGGT
Organism: Erythrobacter sp.; assembly: GCA_002695185.1. The sequence goes on along the minus strand of NZOF01000152.1, from coordinate 712 downwards.
GCGCGAGGCTGCCATGCCCCATGGGGAGCGGATTACGGTCAGCATCGGCATTGCCGAGGGCACGCTGGAAGACGATCCCGCCTGGCGCAATCTCTACCGCCAGGCCGACGATGCGCTGTACGAGGCGAAGCGTTGCGGGCGGGACCGGGCCTGCCATGCGGACGAGCTGGAGATCGCCGGCCGTGCCTTGCGCACCATGGCCGATTCGCGCCCCGGTTCCTCCCCCACAATTATGTAGGCCCACCACTACGCGAGGCCCGCTTCGTGTAGGATTGCCCGAGGGGGAATCCTACTCGCTTTCCTACACGCCCCGTTCCTGCACATGCCATGCGCTTTGCCACCAGCAGGAGCAGCACGCATGACCCGCCGCAAGGACCCTTCCGAAACCCGCACCCCTGTTCCCGCAGAGGACATTCCCGCCTTCGACACCGTGCCGGTCAAATACCGCCACGATGGCTGGACGCCCGCCCGCCAGAAAGCCTTCATCGGCGCGCTGGCCGATACCGGCTGCGTCAGCCGCGCCGCGCGCTATGTCAACATGAGCCCCGAGGGCGCCTATTACCTGCGCCGCCGCCCCGGGTCCGAAAGCTTCCGCCGCGCATGGGAGGCCGCGCTCGATCTCGGCGTGCAGCGGCTCAAGGACATCGCCTATGAACGCGCGATCGACGGCCAGCTCAGCCCCGTCTTCGTCGCCGGCAAGCTGAAAGGCTTC
>NZOF01000183.1 GCA_002695185.1 Erythrobacter sp. | reverse complement strand
CTGAACTTCCAGGCGACTGTGTAAGCTATCGAAATGAGGGGTCCCTTTTAGACGCCGATCACCCCGCTAACGGGGTCCTTTTTGCACGCCGATTCACAGGTTGCGATTGTCAGGGTGCCAGTTCCCGACTGCGCAACATTCGCATCCGAGATTTTCAAGTTAATCGTCGTGTCGGCGTTGATGAACTCGACGCGTTCAAAGCTGGCGAGACCTGCAAAAGCGGTATCGGCCATGCTGACCGTCGTATTGGTGATACGCAAGGTGTCGATGCCGCCGCCGCCCTTGAGCGTATCGCCCGCCAGCCCCGTCGCCGTGCCCTCAACCACGTCTGCGCTCGCGCTACCGACAAAATTCTCAACAGCCGAACTCAGGTAGAAATTGGGCAGCCGGACCGAATTCTGCCCTGCAAAGATAAACGCGTTCGCGCCGATCGCCGAAACTTGCTCGTCGAGCAGGATGATCGTCTGCCCTGCAGCGCTCACCCGCACATCTGCTCCGACCTGCTCCAGGGTCACTCCTGCCATCGATGTGACGCCCAACGCCCGCAAATGCACCTTTTCGTAAGGCGAGGCTGCATCAAAGTCGGAAATCGTCGTCACCGCGCCAGGAGCCTTGGCGATCACGAACTGCTCATAACCCGCACCGCCGGAAAGCCAGTCGTTTCCGGTCCCCGCCTCCAATATGTCATTGCCTTCGTCGCCCGACAGCCGGTCATCGCCCGCGTTACCCTTGAGGATGTCGTCGGATGCGCCGCCGCTGAACACGTCGTTTCCATTGCCGCCAATGATCGTGTCGCGCTTGTTGTTGCCGACCACCGTTCCATCGAAGCCGCTCGCGATCGTCACCCGCTGATCCCCTTCATGGTTCAGCGTGACCACGCCAGTGCCTTCGACGATGACGGAGCCTTGGGTCACATTGGCCGTGTTCAAGGCCAAGGCCTTTTCAGCGGTTACCAGCGTGAGGATGTCGGTTCCCGACTGCAAAACCGCCGCTTGGTTTATCTTGACCGTCGCAACCCCCGTATAATCGAGCAGTTCGATGCGCTCGAAACTTTCCAGATGGCTCGTGAGAGATCCATCGAAGGAAATGCTGGAATCGATGAGACGCAATGCGTCCGTGCCAGCGCTGCCATTGAGCGTGGACGTATATACCCGCGGAGCCGTGCCCTCCAAGATATCGCTGGTCGCCGTTCCGACGAAATTCTCCGATCCCGTAAGAATATGATCGGGCATTCTGGTCGAAGCGCCACCAACGAAAATAAAGTCGTCCGCCGTCAGGTCAGCGACTGAAACAGCATTCAAGATGATGGTTTGCCCCCCGACACTGATCACCGTATTCGCGCCATCTTGCGTAAGAGCTAGCGCTCCGAAGGTCGTTGCGCCGCCAATGGCGCGGAGGTCGATGCGCTCAAGAGGGGAAGCCAGGTCGAAATCCGTGATGATGGCGGTTCCGCCTGCCGCGGCTTGGATCACGAACTGGTCATAGCCGGACCCGCCGGTCGCGCTGTCATTGCCTTGACCCAACGCGAAAATGTCCGTCTGATCCCCACCATCCAGCACATCGTCGCCGACATTTCCGGTTAGCATGTCATAGCCGCCGCCCGTCGACAGGTTGCCACCAGAGTCACGTGCAGCAACCCTGTCATTCAACCGGCCCGAAATTAGGTGACGAAAATAAACCTCGTTTGCTTCGATCGTTGCGTTGGGATGGATGATTTCCGATCCTGGCCCCACCGCCGGAAAGGCGGTGCCGTCAGTCGCATAATCCTGGACCATGGAATCCACTATGACGACGTTGCCGGAATCAGGACTTCCGTGGAAATTGACATCGCGAACGGTTTGATCGATCTAGATGTCGTTGTAATGCTCGGCGGACCATGACGCGAACAACAAACCATGACGTACGTCGAGCGACGTCAGGTTTGTGAAATTGTTTGCAAAGGCCTCTGAAAGCGAAAAACCATATCCGTTCCCTTGCTCGCCCTTATTGTGAGATCCTACAGCCTGCAGACCATCCCCGGTTACGCCGAATATCTGAGCGAAGGAGAAGGCGACCGACCCAGAATTTTCCACGCGGATATTGTTGAAGCTACTGTCGGTCGTCTTCTGGATCGATATTGTCGGCACGCCCAGCCCCTCATCGAGGCTGTTCTCAAAAAGCATTGGGTCCGCAATCCCCAATGCAGACTGTACGGTAAAGCCCTCCAAGGTAATATCATGGACGAGGTTGAGCCGAGACACGATGGCGGCAGACGCGTCGAATGCATAAGGCAGTGCGTGCGACAACGTCACTGCGTTCCCGTCGATCGCGGTCACCTCCACGATGATCTCCCGCAAAGGAGATGTCGCGATATATTGCTGCACCTGTGCCGCAATCTCCGGCGCAAGATCGTCCGGAAGGTCAAGGAGATGACCATTGCCGCTCGCTTGCAGCCAAGCCTCATCATTTGCCTGATAAATGGACAGCTTCTGACCAACCGACAGGTCTGCCGTCGATTGCAACGTGATAGTCGTCGCGCCGACTTCGGTCGAAGAGGCCAGTTGGGCCAGAGGGGTCGCGCGGGAAGGAGAAGAAATTTGGATCGTGGGAGCAGCTTCGGCGCCGGTCAGCGTCGATTCGATGATCGTCTGCCCGATGCCCGAACCCCTGATCGTGATATCGTTACGCTCTATGAACAGGGTTCCATCGAAAAGGAAAGTTCCCGCGCCGAGTTCGATCGTCGAGCCGGCGGGAGCTTCCTGTACGATCTGCTGCAGGGCTTCGAGCGTCGTGCCAGCTTCGACCATGAAATTGGTAGGGACCGATTGGCCAGCGAAGAGAAAATCATCCCCTCCTAACTCGCGGCCGCCACCCCTTCTACAACGATCGAGTGAGAGCCGAAGTTGATGGTCGCGTTTCCTGCGCCATCATCCGCGATGGTCAGGGTGTCTAAGCCGGTGACTCCCGTCATGGCGCGTAAGTCGATATATTCCAGCGCATTGGCTTCGTGATAGTCCACCAGCGTCGTAACGCTTACGGCTCCATCATCCATGTCGAGCACATAGACATCGGATCCCGCGCCGCCCGACAACCGGTCGTTCCCGGATCCAGCAATTAGAATATCCGAGCCCGCATTTCCTTCAAGGACGTCATTGCCGCCATTGCCCGCCAGCGTGTCGGCGCCATCCCCTCCATGAAGGACATCATGTCCAGCACCGCCCCTGATAGTGTCATTCTTGATGTTGCCCTGCACATTGCCATTCACCAGATCAGAGACCGTGACATACTGGTCCCCTTCATGGTGGAGCGTAACGAGGCCGGTCGTGCGAACCACGACCCGGCCGGATTCCCCCACCGCGGCGGTATTCAAAGTGAGGGCGGCCGCGTTGAGCACCAGCTCGAGCGTGTCAGTATCGGATTGCAGCACCGATGCTACGCTCAGACGTATGAAGGCCTGTCCTGACACATTGGGCATGTCGATTTGCTCGATGCCGGAAATGGGCGCCAGTTTTGTTTCGTCGAATGACATCGACGTTTCGGTGAAGCGGAGCGTATCGGTGCCGCCTCCGCCCACGATGATGTCGCCTGCTTGCAACCGAACACGGGTCCCCTCAAAGATGTCGTCATCCGCACCGCCGACAAGGTTGTCGGGATTGGGCGTCAGGAAAACGTCGTCACGGCAAACTCCAGGCTCGGGGATGAAGATCTTCCTCACGGGAAAGTTCGTCCCAATTGTAGGGGGCGTTCCTTTCACCGAACTTAACTCGTGGCTGAGCGAGCGCAATTCTCATCGCGCTGATCTTGATAAAGGACGAAGCGTTTCACGTCCGCTTGCCACACCCGACATGCGTCACCAACACTGGCGTGCAAGCAGCCAATCGACAGGGCGAGACGATCCGCCATCATCCATCAGTCATCCCGCCAGCTCAGAATAGCGACGATATTTTGATGGAGAATATGTCAGGCCGGAATGATTGAGTACTCCGCAAATCTCTCGGCCAGCTCAATGAGGGGCCGACGCTCTGTGACAACGAAAATGCCCATCCGTCCCCTTTGATCGACCCTCTTACAATATTTCTCTACCTCATGATATTTGGGGCGGTTCATATAATCGTCGAACAGGATAATGGTCCCGGCGTCTGCCGCCATCAGGCTATACAGGAAACTGGCAACGCGAAATCGACCATCCACCAGAATCAGATTCGGGCTCACGCCCGCCGCTCTTGCGGCGTCCCACGGCAGGATCGCAAATTGGTGGAAGCGATAAATTTGCTTTGCGTCGACTGGATGCCCCCAATCGGCGACGGGACCTACATCGCAATGCCTGATCGTCACATGCGACGACAGGTTTTTGGTCGCGTCCATGACCTTTCCTATCCAGTCCAGGGACGTGTCGACAGACAGGATGTGCCGTATACCAGCTTGGGCCGCTGCATAAGTGCTGCCGCCGCAGCCATATTCCAAATAGACTTGGCAGCGGCTGAGATATTCCTCCAAAGCCGCCAGACCTTCGGGCTCAAGACTCGGCGCCATTGGCTGCTCAGCTTCAACTTGCGCGACTCGCTTCCTTCCAGCCACTTTGCTCCGATCGGTCGCCATATCCGCCTCCACGTTGGGAAAGTTTTGACGTCCTGGGCGCTAGGCTCATAGGAATGCAATCGCACTCAAGCGTCCGACATATCCGTAGGCGGCGGGCCCCGACGCGTCTAGTCAAACTCCATCCCGCCGCGGCAAGATGATCCTGCGCCGGGTCAGCACCCGCCATCCGGAGACGGGGACAGATAGGCCGGCTACGCCGCTCCGGCCAGACGCGGCTCAAAGTTGATGATATAGATTCAGCGCGTGATCCATGTCGTCGTAGAGTTCGGCCGAGCCCTCTTTGAGAATGACCGCCTTATTGCAATTTTCGCGGATGAATTCCGGGCTGTGAGAGGCCACGATCATCGTACGATCCTGCATCTTGCCGAACATTTCAGCGTGACACTTCCGTTGAAAATTCTGGTCGCCGACCAGGATAACTTCGTCGATCAGATAACATTCGAATTCGATCGCCAACGACAAGCCGAACGCCAATCTCGCGCGCATTCCCGAAGAATAGGTCTTGACCGGCATGTGCAACTGCCTGCCCAGCTCCGTGAAATCTTCGATATAGCCGCGAATATCCGCATATTCGCGCTTATAGATGCGCGCTATGAAGCGCGCATTGTCATAGCCTGTCAGACTGCCCTGAAACGCGCCCGTGAAGCCCAAGGGCCACGATATGGTCATGCCACGGATGATCTTGCCGGACGTAGGCATCTCGACGCCCCCGATCAGTTTGATCAGAGTGCTCTTGCCCGCGCCGTTGCGGCCAAGCAGCCCGACTCGGTCTCCACGCTCGACCGATAAATTGACCCCTTTGAGGACATCCTTGCGCCGGCTTCCATGAGCATAGGACTTCGTGATATTTTTGCAGATGATCATTCTATGGTCAGCTTGCGGCGGACATAACGGCACAGGATCAGGCCGATGAATGTGCCGATGGTAGACGCAATGATGGGGTTCCAGATGTTGTAATAGGCAACGATCGTGTCCCCCCATATGCCCTTACGCATCATTTCCATGCCGTTGACGAATGGGGATAAAAGCAGGAATTCCCGCGCTTCTGGCGTTACCCAGGACACCATGTAGAATAGGCCTGAAAAGGGGATCATGATATAGGTCGACACCGGGATGAATTTTTCCATCACCTCCGACACCTCGGACAATGGCGCGATGATCAGGCAGACCGAAAAGCAGAAATAGGCGTACAGCAGCCATCCCGCGATCCACAAGCCGATATCATCTGGCACGGGGAAGTTGCCGACTATCATCAAAACGACGGCCATGAACAGATAAGCCATCATGCCCCCCAACACCTCGATCAGGAAGCGGGAGAAGATGAAATCGACGATCTTGATCTGCCGATGATAGAGCAGACTCTGGTTAGCCGTGAACACCGCGACGCTGCGCGCAACGCCATGTCGAAACAGGGTTATTGGAATATAACCTGTCGCTACGAAGGCGATCACATCCATCCCATGTTCCGTAGCCCCATGGGTGAAGTGCCATAAAAGGCCGACCAGCCCGGCAAACAAGAGCGGCTCGGCCATTATCCACAAAAAGCCGATATTCTCGCGCCCGAACCGCGTGATCAGTTCGCGGATCATCAGGGCATGGATGACGCGGACTTGGACCGCCCAACCATCTTGCAAGCGCTGCAGGGCCGATTTCGCCATCTCAGTCTTCCGAGGCGTGCTCAAGAACACCGATCATGAACATCCAGGCTATGAAATAGAGGCAGGTGGCTGCCGCAAACACGATCAGGATATTCAGGAAACGCTTGGGCAACAAGGGTGTGTCAGGCACATTGGGGTTGACGACACGCTCCAGGTAGAATTGCTGACGTTGCGCTTCGGCGCGCGCCTGTACAAGCGCGCCATTGGCGGCGGTCAGACTTTCCGTCGCAAACTCCTGCTCCACCATCAGATCTTCATAGCCCCCCAGCTTGGAGGCGATCCCGCCCCTCGGCCCGACGACCCGGCTATCCTGCGACGAAATCTGAACGGAAATGGCCCGGATGCGATTGCGCAGCGCCGGAATGGATGGGTTGTTCGGCGTCAAGCGCTGCATCGTGTCCAGCTGCGCCTGAAGCCCAGCGCGCTGGGCGATCAGCGTGTCGGCGATCTCCAGAACGCCGCCGGCCTGCTTGGTCGGATCGATCAGCGCCTGCGCGTTGCGATATTGCGCCAATGCGACGCGCGCCTCTTTTGCCCGCGCAGTCGCCAGTTCGACCTGCCGCTGCGCCTCGATGATCGCCTTGCTCTGGGCGCGGTTATTCAGACGATTGACCAGGCCCTCGCTCAGATCCAGCAACTGCCGGTTGATAATATAGGCGTCTTGCGGGGTGAAAGCCTCGACCTTGATGCTCGCGGTGCCGTTCTCCGCGTCCAACCGCGCATCCACGCGCTTCCCATAATATTTGAACAGGCTTTCAAAGCTGCTGTCCGAAAAAGGCCGTGGAAAGCGACTGAGAATATCCGCCTGGTGAGTCGAAAACCGCTCTTCGATATCGACGAGGCGAACCAGCGCCTTGAGGGCGTCGCGCGAACGAACATAGGTCAAGACCTCGCTCATTTGCTCCTGCCCACCGGAAAGGCCCGTTGTCTGCACCAAATTCGCCAGCGTCGAGGTCTGCGAGCGCTTCTCATTGGGGTTTTTGATCACGAACCGGGATTCGGACACATATATGTCCGAAGCGACAAGCCCGTAGTAAAGGGCGGCCAGGAATGTGGGGAGCACTACCAAGGCCAAAAACCATCTGCGCTTCCGAAGCCACTGAGCAAAGGGCGAATGGCGGGCCGGCGCTTCGGCCTCGGTAGGAAACGAGGTATCGACGTTCATAATTTGCCTGGTGCCTCAAAGGGGGCGTTGGCTGTGCGCTAGGCCAACGCAGTGCCCCGCGCAAGCCGCGTCAGCAGGCCGATCCGTCGCTACAGTAACTATTGTCCATTGTTTGCGCACGGTGCTAAGGCAGGGCCCAATCATGTCGGCAGCCTTATCCGAGACCATCATCAATGCAAATTAAAAATATTGTCCATGTGGCCCTGCTTGCGGGGCTTTCGGGTTGCGCGACATTGCCTTCCAGCGGTCCGACGGGGTCACAGATCCGCAGTTCCGCAAAGGAAGCGGCAGCGGGATCGCCCATCAGCCTGGTTGAGGTGCGCAGCGCCGCTGACGTGCCGCCTCCACCCAAGGTCGCGCTGCCTCTCTCGACTCTGGCGCAGACGCAGGCCACGCCAACCGACATGGTCGGGCCCGGCGATATTTTGGACATCAGCATCTATGAAGCCGGCGTGACGCTCTTCGCCAGTAGCAGCGCTGCCTCCATGTCTCCGGCTGGAAGCGACCTGGGCGTGCAGGTCCAGAAGCTGCCGCCGACGCGGATCGATGATCAGGGCGACATTACGATACCTTATGTCGGAACCATGCACGTTGCAGGCCAGACCACCGGCGCGATCGAATCCGCGATCCGCAAGGCGCTGTTGCGCCTGTCGCAAAATCCGCAGGTTCTGGTCACTCTGAACGAGGCTATCACCAACTCGATCATCGTCGGCGGGGAGGTTTCGAAACCTGGCCGACTGGTCTTGCACACGAATCGCGAAAGCCTCTCCGACGTCATCGCCTTGGCGGGAGGATATCGCGGCGATTCGAAGGATTTGATGGTTCGCATCATGCGCGGGCAATCGACCGCGGATGTTCGGATCAATGATCTCATCGAAAATCCGGATCTTGACGTCGCAATCCGTCCTGGCGATCGCCTGATGCTCGTGGATGATCCGCGGACCTACTCGATCCTGGGCGCCTCAGGGCGCGTACAGCAGATTGCCTTCAGCCGGTCATCGGTGTCGCTCGCCGAAGCTGTGGCGAATGCTGGTGGCACCGACGCAGGGGTCGGCGACCCCGCCGCCATTTTCCTGTTCCGTTACGTCAAGGATGAGCAAGGTAACGAGATACCTCGTGTTTATCATCTCAACATGATGGAAACGAGCGCCTACTTCCTGGCCCAGAAATTCACGATGCAGGATAAAGACGTCCTCTACTTCGGCAATGCTGCGGCCAATCAGCCCAGCAAGCTGGTACAGCTGGTCAGCCAGCTCTTCTCACCAGTGCTGACGGTCACCAGCGCGGTATCGGTCATCCAGAACAGCAATTGACGCTCGGCCGCCGCACCGCTTCAGGAAAGGGGACAATATGGACGTTCAGACTTATGCCATCGCCGGCGTGGCGCTGCTAACTCCCCGCCATATCGGTGATGAGCGCGGCTATTTCGCCGAAACCTTCCGCGCCGATTTCTTCGCGCAGCATGTCGGCGACCACAAGTTCGTGCAGGATAACGAGTCTCGCAGCGCTCGCGTCGGCACGATCCGCGGGCTGCATTTCCAGAGCGAGCCCCACGCCCAGGGCAAGCTGGTGCGCTGCACCGCAGGCGCGCTGTTCGACGTTGCCGTCGACATCCGCACAGGATCGCCCACTTATGGCCAGTGGGTGGGTGAAACGCTCACTCCCGACAATGGCAAGCAGCTCTGGGTGCCGCCGGGCTTCGCCCATGGCTTTTGCTCGCTCGAGCCCGATACCGTCATCTGCTACAAGGTCACGGGCAGCTATTACAGCGTCGAATGCGACAAGGGGCTTGCCTGGAACGATCCGGCGATCGGCATTGTCTGGCCCGACGCCGCCAATGCCGACACCCTCTCGGCCAAAGACCGCAAGCAGCCGCTTCTCGCCGACCTTCCCGCCTATTTCACCTGGCCAAATTCCCAAGGGAGCGAATAACCCATGCGCGTAATCGTCACCGGCGGCGCCGGCTTCATCGGCTCGGCCCTCGTCCGCTATCTGGTGCTCCAGAAGGGTTATGAGGTCCTCACCATCGACGCGCTCACCTATGCCGGCTGCGAAGCGTCGCTCAAGGAAGTCGAAGGTCAGAACAACCACCAGTTCCTGCACGCCAATATCTGCGACCGCGCCGCGATGGATCAGGCGATCGCCCAGTTCCGGCCCGACCGCATCATGCATCTCGCCGCTGAAAGCCATGTCGATCGCTCGATCACCGGCGCGGCCGACTTCATCCAGACCAATGTGGTGGGCAGCTTCACGCTGCTGGAGGCCGCACGCGCCTATTGGAACGGCCTGGAAGCCGACGCAAAGTCCGCTTTCCGCTTCCTCCATGTCTCGACCGACGAAGTCTATGGCTCGCTCGGCGACGAAGGCTTGTTCGAGGAAACCACGCCCTACGATCCCTCCTCGCCCTATTCGGCGTCGAAGGCCGCGTCGGACCATCTCGCAAAGGCGTGGCATCGCACCTATGGAATGCCGATCGTGGTGTCCAACTGCTCGAACAATTACGGCCCCTATCACTTCCCCGAAAAGCTCATCCCGTTGACGATCCTGAACGCGCTCGAAGGGCGCAGGCTGCCCGTCTACGGCAAGGGCGAGAATATCCGCGACTGGCTCTATGTCGACGATCACGCCCGTGCGCTCGACATCATCGTCGAGAAGGGCGTGCCGGGTGAGACCTACAATGTCGGCGGTCGTAACGAGCGCAAGAATATCGACGTGGTCAAGAGCATCTGCGCGGTGCTCGACGAAGTGCACCCTACGGACAAACCGCGCGTCGATTTGATCGAATATGTCACCGACCGCCCCGGTCATGATGCGCGCTACGCGATTGACGCCACCAAGCTCGAGAACGAACTAGGCTGGCGGGCGCAGGAGAATTTCGACACGGGCATCGAAAAGACGGTGCGCTGGTATCTCGATAATGAATGGTGGTGGCGTCCGCTGCGCGACGCTTATGACGGCCAGCGTCTCGGCCTCGAAAAAGCCGCTACGGCATGAGGATCGCGGTCACCGGGACGGCGGGGCAGGTCGTCACCGGTCTGCTCGAACGGGGCCAGGCTGCGGGGCATGAGGTGATCGCCGTCGGCCGCCCCGATCTCGACCTGGCCGATCCGGCCTCAATCGCGCGCGCGCTGGAGGCGGCAAGGCCCGACGTGATCGTCTCGGCCGCCGCCTATACCGCGGTGGACAAGGCGGAGAGCGAGAGCGATCTCGCTTTCGCCGTGAACGGCGCGGGCGCGGGCGCAGTCGCGCAGACGGCAAAAGTCTTGGACGTGCCTGTCATCCATATCTCTACCGACTATGTGTTCGATGGGACGCTGGACCGCCCCTATGTCGAAACAGATCCCACTGGTCCCACCGGCGTCTACGGTGCGTCGAAACTGGCCGGCGAGCAGGCGGTGCTGGCTGCGCATGACGACAGCGCGGTGCTGCGCGTCGCTTGGGTCTACAGCCCGTTCGGCGGGAATTTCGTCAAGACGATGCTGCGCCTGGCCCCCGATCGCGACGAACTGGGCGTGGTCAGCGATCAGGTCGGCAATCCCACCAGCGCGCTGGCGATCGCCGATGGTATCCTCCAGGTGGCCACCAACATGGTGTCCACAAGTAGCCCTGAGCTGCGCGGCATCTTCCACATGACCGCGCTGGGCGAAGCAAGCTGGGCTGATTTTGCGGAGGCGATCTTTGCCGCATCGGCGGCGCGCGGCGGGCCGTCGGCATCGGTGCGGCACATCGGCACCGCCGATTATCCCACACCTGCCACCCGGCCTGCCAATTCGCGACTCGACTGCGCCCGAATTGCCACGGCGCATGGCGTGACGCTGCCCGACTGGCGCGCCTCGCTCGAGGAAGTGATGGACCGGTTGCAACCGGCCGCGAACTGATTTTCAGGGAAAGTTGAAGCTATGAAGGGCATTATTCTTGCGGGCGGCAGCGGCACTCGCCTCTATCCCATGACGCTGTCAACCTCGAAGCAGCTCATGCCGGTCTACGACAAGCCGATGATCTATTATCCGCTGACGACCCTGATGCTGGCGGGGATTCGCGAAGTGCTCATCATCTCGACGCCGCGCGACCTGCCCGCCTTCCAGTCGCTGCTGGGCGACGGCTCGGCCTGGGGAATGACCCTCGAATATGCGGTGCAGCCCAGCCCCGATGGTCTGGCCCAGGCCTATATCATTGGCGCCGACTTCGTCGCGGGTCGGCAGTCAGCCCTGATCCTGGGCGACAATATCTATCACGGCCACGGCCTGCCTGAAATCCTCGCCAGTGCGTCCGGGCGCAGGGAAGGGGCAAGCGTATTCGCCTATCATGTCAACGATCCTGAGCGTTATGGCGTCGTTAGCTTCGACGCGAACATGAAAGCCGAGACGATCGAGGAAAAGCCGGAAAGCCCCAAATCCAACTGGGCGGTCACTGGCCTCTATTTCTACGACGAGAAGGTTGTCGATATCGCCGCCAATATGAAGCCCTCGGCGCGCGGCGAGTTGGAGATCACCGATGTCAACCGCGTCTATCTGGAGCGCGGCGACCTTCATGTCGAAATCATGGGCCGCGGCTATGCCTGGCTCGACACCGGTACGCCCGACAGCCTGCTGGATGCCGCCGAGTTCGTGCGCGTCCTCGAAAAGCGTCAGGGCTTCAAGATCGCTGCGCCCGAGGAAATTGCCTACCGTCAGGGCTTTATCGATGCTAACGGCCTTGAACAGGCGATCGGCAAGCTCGGCAAGTCGGATTATGGTCGCTATCTGCGGGGAATTCTGGCGGAGAGGTGAACGCGTGTTGACCACCGCTTGAATGCAATCCTGTGCATGAAGCGTCTGCTTCCGTCGCCGGGACAAGCAGCGGGTCAGACGGAGATCACATAGTCTTTATCCGCTGCAATACGTCGGTGTTTAGGGATGCGGCGCGTTCAGCGGTGCCGCTCTCGGTATAGCAGCGTAGTTCCGGAGCATTGCCACTGGGCCGCAAATGAATGATGTCGCCGTTCGAAAAGCTGATGCGCAGTCCGTCCGTCCGATCGATCGCCTGCGCCTCGCCGGTCAGATCGCCGAAAATCGCTGTCAGACGCTCCAGAATTTCGGCGCTGCCCCCCTGCTCGAGATGCGCGATCAGTGCCTCACTCCTTGCCGTGGGAAAGGCCTGGAGGCGGTCGCTGAAGGTGTATCGCTCAGGAAGACGGGCCTGTAGCGCGGACAGCGGCGCGTTATGGCGGCGGGCATCAACCAGCATCGCCACCATCGGCAAGATCGCGTCACGCGTCGGCAAGGCGGCCAGGGTGCGACCATCCACATTGACGTCGGTGCCCAACAGGAAGCCGCCATTGGCTTCGTAGCCGCACACCCCTGCCTGTCCTTCGTCGATCAATGCGTTCATCGCCTCGATCACGAAAGGGGACCCGATACGCGTGCGACGCACCATGTCGAAGAAGACAGACCGCTCTACTGCGCTGTTGCAGCTGACGGGCGTGGCGACGGCGCGCAGTCCCAGCGCGCGGGCGGCGCAGATGCCCAGCACATCACCGCGCAGCCACGCCCCGGTCTCATCCGCCAGCAACGGACGATCACTATCGCCATCGGTCGACAATATCGCGTCAAGCGCCAGATTTTTCGCCCAGCTTCGCGCCAATGCCTGATCTTCAGGCCGGACCGCTTCAGTATCGACCGGGATGAAGCGCTCGGAACGACCAAGCGGCACGGTCTGCGCGCCCAGCGCTTCAGCCAGGTCCGTCAACAGATCACGGCCCACCGCAGAATGCTGATATATCCCCAGTCTCATCCCGGCGAGCGCTTGCGTACCGAAAAAGTCCGTGTAGCGCTTCACATAAGCAGCGCCGACATCGGTCAGCGCCTCCATGGAAGCGCGCGCCCGCAAGCTCCCGGATGGATCGAAGAGATCAGGCAGCGCGACCGCCTGTGTCCGGATCGCCGCCTCGTCCGGCTTGAGGATCTCGCCATCAGCACGATTGAATTTGATGCCGTTGCGGTCATCGGGAATATGGCTGCCGGTCACCATCAAGGAAGGCATGGCGCGTTCAAACGCGAAAGCCGCCACGGCCGGTGAGGGTACGAAGCCGCAATTGACCACGACGCCCTTCATATGTCGAATCGCTGCGGCGCAGGCATCCAGGATGCGGGGCGTCGACGGGCGTAGATCACCCGCTATGGCTACCGAACCACCAGCTGCAAATTGGCCGACTGCGCCAAGATGCTGCAGGAACGCGCATGTATATGCGAAGCATATCTTGTCGGTCATGGCCTCGACCAGACCGCGGGCTCCGCTGGTGCCGAAGGCTACGCCCGATTGCTTCATCAAGTCGGCGACCGCGACTGTTGGCGCCATGCCTGTCTTGAGCCTGTGTTCAGCCATGATCCTATCCGGGCCCAATCTTCAGACCTGAACCTTCGAGTCCGCAAGGGCCTTGAGCGCTTCCGACACTTTGCGCACCTTCTGCGCTTCGCCTCGCTTCAATATCATGACATCGCCTTGGGAGACTACGACGATAAGATCCTCCACATCCACCAACGTCACGCGTGGGCCATCGCTGTGAACAAGGCAGTTACGCGCGCCCAATAGCAGCGCGTCGCCCCGAACCGCATTTTCGTCGACGCACCGCTCGCTGATCCCGTGCAACGAATCCCAGCTCCCCACGTCCGACCAGCCCATCGCCACCGACACGCAGGCCACCTTCTCGGCATTCTCCATAATGGCGTAATCGATCGAATCGGACGGGCAGTCCCGAAAGGCTTGCGCATCGGGGAAGATACGGCCGCCCTCCGTCACGCCGTCTGCCATGGCCGTCCGCACGGCTGCGAACATTCCAGGCTGCTGCTCTTCCAGGGCGGCGAGAAAGGTGTCCGCCCGGAACAGGAAAATGCCCGCATTCCATGTGTAATTGCCTCCCGACAGCATCCGCTCCGCCGTGGCGAGGTCGGGCTTTTCCACGAACTGCGCCACATGATGGACACGATCGCCACAGGCCATTCCCATCTTGATGTAGCCATAGCCCGTCTCCGGTGATTGGGGCTCGATCCCGAACGTGACCAGATACCCTTCGGATGCCAGCGGCAACGCGCGCGCGATGGCTTCGTGGAACGCCGGCAAGTCCGCAATGACATGATCACTCGGCATGACGAGCAACAGTTCGCCGGGCTCGGCCGCCAACGCAGCCAAGCCGATCGCGGGCGCCGTATTACGGCCTACCGGTTCCAAAATCATCCGATAGTCTGTGATCCCGCTTTGCTCCAACTGCTCGTCGATCATGTCCGCATGCGCCGCGTTGGCGACGAGAATGGGTTGGCCGACCGTGGCGGCATCGAGGTCCTGCATGCGCGCGATGGTGAGCTGCAACATGGTTTCATCCGCCGTCAGCGGCAGCAGCTGCTTGGGACGTTCGGGCCGGGAGGCAGGCCAGAGGCGCGTACCCGACCCTCCCGACAATATCACAGGAACGATATTCATGACGTCGCTAATCATCTCTCGTTGAGGAAGATACTGGATATCCCGCCCTTCCCTCAGGATATCGCAATCGGTTCGCAGTTCATGAGCGCAAAGCCGAAGCTTGCCAAGCCGGTATTTGCGTGATGAGGACGCTGGTGGCTCGGTTCAGCGACCGCGCCGCACGGCGCACCCTGTCTATTCCAGCTTGCCTTCGAAACCGCCACCCGCAGAGTTTCCGAGACGCTTTTAGAAGGCTGGAGCCAACGCCGGACATCCCACGTTATGCTCCGGCCGGCTTTGCGGGAAATTCTGCTTGTATATCATTTTGCGAGAGGCTGTAAGTTTGGATTACGTTTCCACCGGTTCGTCCAGTAGCGCCTAATCGATCTGCCCCCCTCCCCGCCCTCGGGTCCTCCAGCGGGAATTCACCCCTTCTTACCTGTTGCAGGAAAGTTCAGAAAATGAAGATCACAGTTTTTGGCCTGGGATATGTAGGCCTGTCGAATGCTGTCCTCCTGGCCCAGCATAATGAAGTGGTGGCGGTCGACATCACGGCTGAACGCGTCGCGCTGCTCAATGCGCGCAAATCACCGATCATCGATCCTGAACTGGAGGACTTTCTCGCCACCCGCCCGCTGAATCTGAAAGCGACCCAGGATGCCCAGGCCGCTTTGGAGGGCGCGGATTATGTCATCGTCGCAACTCCTACCGACTATGACGTCAACAACAACAAATTCGATACCTCGTCGGTCGAGGCGGTGATACAAACAGCGCAGGCGACCAATCCTGATGCGACGATCGTGATCAAGTCGACCATTCCGGTCGGCTTTGTGAAAGACGTGCGTCAGCGGCTGGGCACGGATCAAGTTATCTTCAGCCCCGAGTTTCTCCGTGAGGGGAAGGCTCTTCACGACAATCTCCACCCTTCGCGGATCATCGTGGGCGAACGTTCCGAGCGCGCCCGCATTTTTGCGGATCTGCTGTTGCAGGGGGCGGTCAAGAAGGACGTGGAAATCCTCTTCACGGACCCCAGCGAAGCCGAGGCGGTCAAGCTCTTCGCCAACACCTACCTGGCCATGCGCGTGGCCTTCTTCAATGAACTGGACAGCTATGCCATTGCTCATGGCATGGACCCGCGCCAGATCATCGTCGGCGTCGGATTGGATCCGCGGATCGGAGCGCATTACAATAATCCCAGCTTCGGCTATGGCGGCTATTGCCTGCCGAAGGACACAAAACAGCTTCTTGCCAATTATTCGGAGGTCCCGCAGAATCTCATCCGGGCGATTGTGGATGCCAACCGGACGCGGAAAGATTTTCTCGCCGAGCAGATCATCGCCAAACAACCGCGCACTGTCGGCGTTTTCCGTCTGGTGATGAAGGCTGGTTCTGACAATTTCCGGCAATCCTCGATCCAAGGGATCATGAAGCGGCTGAAGGCGAAGGGGATAGAAGTCATCATCTACGAGCCCGCGATGCAGGAGGAGGAATTTTTCAGCTCCAAGGTCGTTCGCGATCTGGATAGCTTCAAGCAGCAATGCGACGTCATTATCGCCAATCGCATGACGCCCGAAGTGGACGATGTTGCGGACAAGATTTTCACGCGAGACTTGTTCGGCTCCGATTGAGCAAGGCGCGTAGCTTCGTCCTGGGTTTGCGCGCCGTCGCCAACCCAGGACGAGGCTGCGCCCCACGGCGCGCCGGCTATCAATCTTCGGTCATGCGATGGCCGCGCTGCGCAGCGGCCGGTGCTCAGTTCAGAGTTCCGATCCCGTTTTTCCGGAGAGCATCGTCGAGATAGCGCATAAATGTCGGGGTGCGACCTGCGTTGCGCGCGCGCAGCCAGGCCAGCGCCACGATTGGCCGCCATCGCGCGACATCCGCGGCCGTCGCGTCCGCCACGGCGAGATAGGCTTTGCGCGACCGTTGCGCCGCCCAGTCGCGCCAGATGTTGGTGATCCAGTCGTTAGGCCCTATGCCAAACCGCATCAGCATCTCCGACCGAACGGCATCTGCCGCCGGATGTCCTCTCGCGGCCTTGGACCAGTCGATGATCTTCAGCCCGTCCAATGTCACCATGACATTGCCAAGGTGAAAATCTCCATGCGTCAATTGGTCCCCATCGGGGAGATCATCAAGATAGGCAATCGCCGCCTGCTGTAGGGAGACCGGCGCCGGGCCATAGCGGATGTCAGTCGCCAAAACCTGCTTCAACCGACGCAGTGATCCGCCATCCTTGCTGTGCATCAGATTCTGGAGTGCGCCCAGCTGGTCCAGCATCCATCCCGCGCGGCCGGGATGGCGGCGGATCCAATCCATCGCTGTGGGTCCATGCAAACGAGGATAAATGATCCCGCGACGCCCCCCCCGCTCCGCGCGTTGAACGGCGGCGGCCGTCGGCACGCCACGGCTCTCGGCGTGCACCGAAGCTTCCATCTCCCGCGCAATCATGTCCTCGGACACCGAGTCATGAAAGAGCTTCAACACCCTGCCCTCGCCCAGGTCGAACAGCTCGGCGCTCGCACCCCGGGCCAGCAGGATCTGCAGATGATCGGGCGACAACGACACTGGGGACGAATATTCCTTCATGGCCCTGTTGTGGCGCGGACTGTCTCAGCTTGCGCCTCTTGTTCGATTAAACAGCTTTCGCCCGCTTCGCGACAGGATATGGCGATATTGGCCGCGAATATGGCCTTTGCCCGCTGGGAGCAGTGCAATGGCGGTCGCCGGTAGGGCGGTTTTCCGCCCCTATGGCTAGACGATGCTGGAAAGCATCGGGTGGGGACCCATACGCCGCCCCCACCAGAAAACCCGCAGCCTAAGCTGAATGTGATCCCGCCCTGCGAGGGGCCCTGAATCAACAGGGACTATGAAAGCGCTCAGTCATGCTCGCGCCCGCCGGCGCCCATATAGAGTTCGCTGCCGCTGTCCTTGAACAGCTTGCTCATCTCCTCCATCCCCTTGAGCGCCGCGGCCTTGCTGGCTTCGGCCACTTCCGCGCCGGTCAGGCCCGCTTCCAGGAAACCGTCGGCGGGCTGGTTCTTCCTGGCTGCGAAGTCGCGCACCTCCTGCGTGATCTTCATCGAACAGAATTTCGGGCCGCACATCGAACAGAAATGCGCGGTCTTGGCGCCTTCGGCCGGCAGCGTCTGGTCATGATATTGCTCGGCCGTGTCGGGATCGAGCGACAGGTTGAACTGGTCGCGCCAGCGAAACTCGAACCGCGCCCGCGACAGCGCGTCATCGCGCACCTTGGCGGCCGGATGCCCCTTGGCAAGGTCGGCGGCATGGGCGGCCAGCTTGTAGGTGACGACGCCGACCTTCACGTCATCGCGGTCGGGCAGGCCCAGATGCTCCTTGGGCGTGACGTAGCAGAGCATCGCCGTGCCGTACCAGCCGATCTGCGCCGCGCCGATCGCGCTGGTGATATGGTCATAGCCCGGCGCGATGTCGGTGGTGAGCGGCCCCAGCGTGTAGAAGGGCGCCTCGCCGCAGACCTGCAGCTGCTTGTCCATATTCTCCTTGATCTTGTGCATGGGCACATGGCCCGGCCCTTCGATCATCACCTGCACGTCCTGTTTCCAGGCGCGGTGGGTCAGTTCGCCCAGCGTGTAGAGTTCGGAAAATTGCGCTTCGTCATTGGCGTCGGCGATCGATCCGGGGCGCAGGCCATCGCCCAGCGAATAGGCGATGTCATAGGCCTTCATGATCTCGGTGATCTCGTCGAAATGATCGTAGAGGAAGGATTCCTTGTGGTGCGCCAGGCACCATTTGGCCATGATCGACCCGCCGCGCGACACGATGCCGGTGACGCGCTTGGCCGCCATCGGGATATAGGCCAGGCGGACGCCCGCATGGATGGTGAAATAGTCGACGCCCTGCTCGGCCTGTTCGATCAGCGTGTCGCGGAAAATCTCCCAGGTCAGCTCCTCGGCGATGCCGCCGACCTTTTCCAGCGCCTGATAGATGGGAACGGTGCCGATCGGCACGGGCGAGTTGCGCAGGATCCATTCGCGCGTGTCGTGGATGTTGCGGCCGGTCGACAGGTCCATGACCGTGTCCGCGCCCCAGCGGATCGACCAGACCAGCTTGTCCCCCTCCGCCGCGACGTCCGATGCGACAGCGCTGTTGCCGATATTGGCGTTGATCTTGACCAGGAAGTTGCGGCCGATAGCCATCGGCTCCAGCTCCGGGTGGTTGATGTTGGCCGGGATGATGGCGCGGCCTCTCGCGACCTCGCTCCGCACCCACTCGGGCGTGATCACGGACGGGATGGCGGCGCCGAAGCTGTTGCCGGCGTGCTGCTGGA
>NZOF01000182.1 GCA_002695185.1 Erythrobacter sp. | reverse complement strand
CGGCGCTACATCGCCAACTTCTCCTACGACATGTGAGGGGCAGGGCCATGATCCGTACACTCCATCGCTGGCCGGGTCTTCTGGCACTCGCGCTCGTCACGATCCTGAGCCTGAGCGGCGCTGCGCTCTCGGTCTTTCCGGCAGTCGAGCGCATCACCGCGCCGCAGGTGGAGACTGGCCTGACAGTCGCCACCCTCGCGGAGCGCATCCAGGTCGTCTATCCGGGCGTCGAGCAGATCCGGCGGTCGCCCTCCGGTCGGATCACCGCCTATTGGTTCGATCAGGGCGCGCCGGGTGCTGCCGTGATCGACCCGGCGACGGGCGCGGGCGTGGCCTCGGCCGACCCGAACCAGGCGCTTCGCTGGCTCACCAACTTTCATCGCTCGCTCTTCCTCGGGGATGGCGGGCGCATCGCCATGGCCGCCGGGGCCGCGGCGATGCTGGTCCTCTCGCTCTCGGGTGCTATGCTGGTCGTGCGACGGGCGGGCGGATGGCGGCACTGGTTCGCGTCCTTGCGCGGTCCGTTCACGGGCAGGCTGCATGTCGAGATCGCCCGGATCGCCGTCATCGGCCTCGTTCTGTCCTCCACCACCGCCCTCTGGATGACAGCCTCCACCTTCGATCTTTTGCCGGACGGTGGCGTCCTGCCGACTGATCCCACCGAAGTGAGCGGAGAGATTGGGTTCGCTCTCGATCAGATGGCCACGCTGCTGCAGACGCCCGTCGCCGAGCTGCGCGAACTGAGCTTTCCCTATCCCGGCGATGCGACGGACGTGTTCACACTGAAGACCGACCGGGGCACCGGCTATCTTGACCAGGGAACCGGCGCGCTCGTGGCATGGGCCGACCTGACCGGGTGGGAGCGCGTCTCGGAAACCATTTACATGCTGCACACGGGGCAGGGGGCCGCGATGCTCGGCCTTGTGCTCGGGATGATGGCGCTCGGAGTGCCGGCGATGGGCGTGACCGGCGTCTTGATCTGGCTTGCCGGGCGGCGCGGGCGGCCGCGCATCCGGGGCAACCAGCCCGCGGGCCGTGCCGAGACGATCATTCTTGTCGGCAGCGAGGGTGGCAGCACCTGGGGCTTCGCCGCGACCCTGCATGCCGCGCTGACGGCAGCGGGGCAGGGCGTCCATGTTGGCCCGATGTCGGGCTTCGCACCAGAGCGCTACGCCCGTGCAGAGCGCATCATCGTCCTCGCCGCGACTTATGGCGATGGCGCGGCGCCCGCCTCGGCCAAGGGGCTCCTCGACCGGATGAACGCGTCGGCCCCTGCGCCTGATATCCCGATGGCCCTGCTCGGCTTCGGCGACCGCAGCTTTCCGTCCTATTGCGCCTTCGCCAAGGCCGTTGCGGCAGCGGCGCAGGCGAAGGGCTGGGCCGAACTCATGCCGCTGGACACGATCGACCGCCAATCGCCACAGGATTTCGCGCGCTGGGGCCGAGCTCTTGGCGAGGTGCTTGGCATCTCTCTCGAGCTTTCTCACCAGCCCGTTTCGCCGCGCACCGAAACATTGACCCTCGTCTCGCGGCGCAACTACGGGGCCGAGATGCAGGCGGGGGCCGCGATCCTGCGCTTCGCCCTGCCGCGCGCAACGCCGTGGCAACGGCTGACGGGCACGGGCTTCGCACGGTTCCAGGCGGGCGACCTGATCGGCGTCCTGCCGCAGGGCAGCCCGATGCCGCGCCTCTATTCGCTGGCCTCGGGCCGGCGCGACGGGTTCGTCGAGATCGTGGTGCGCAAGCATCCGGGCGGTCTGGCCTCGGGCCAGCTGACCGCGCTGGAACCGGGCGATACGGTCCGGGCCTTCCTGCGGCGCAATCCCGGCTTTCACGCCGGTCGCGGTCTCACCCCGCTGATCCTGATCGGGGCGGGCACCGGCATCGGGCCGCTGGCGGGCTTCATCCGCGGCAATGCGCGGCACAGGCCCGTGCACCTGTTTTTCGGGATGCGGCATGCGGACAGCGATTTCTTCTATGGCGAAGAGATGCCCGGCTGGCAGGCTGAGGGGCGGTTGACCCGGCTTGTCACCGCCGTCTCGCGCGGCGCGCGGCGCAGTTATCCTCCTCACTGGCGAATACAGGTGGCCGAAAAGGGCTTAGCGTAGGATTCTGCCCCCTCCGGCATCAGACCCCTTTTTGTTCTATCAACACGGGAGCGGTAGGATCTTCTCGTCCTTCGCAATCTGACTGAGCACCGAAACAGGAACTGCGCCATTCAGGACGGTCCGACCGATCACAAGGCCAGGCGTGCCGATAAAGCCAAATAGATCAGCCAAGGCACGCGTTTGATCGAGTTCGGCCTGAATCTCGGGTGAGACCATATCCTTCGAAAGCTTTTCGACATCAAGGCCGAGGTCAGACGCCACACGCAATACCGAAGCTTCATCGGCAACGAGCGGCGTGCGCATGAAGCGGCGCCGTAGGTCCTGCTGCTTGCCCTGCCGTGCGGCCGCGACCGAAGCACGGGCGGCAAGTTCAGATGCCGGTCCGAAAATTGGAAGTTCGTGCTGCACCAGCCGATAGGCGGCCTGGTCATCAGCCAGCAGGTTGTCCAGATCCTGTTCAAGCGCACGGCAGTAGGGGCAACGAAACTCGCTGAAATAAGCAATCGGGACGACACCGGTTGGAAGGTCGGTGCCGAAGAGGGCGGGGCAGGGGTCGGCGCGCATGGCTTCCATCCGCGCATGGCGCGCCTCAGCATCATCCGAGGGTCCATCAAGGCCAATCAGCGCAACGGATGCAGAGGAAGTTTGCCCCTCGGACTTCAGGCGCCGAAAGGGCGGCACGTCTTCAATTTCGACATAAGTAAGGCCGCGGCCTGTCAACTGCTCCCAGGGAAGCGCACGCAATCCATAAATTGCAGCGACAATGCCCCCAAAAACAAACACATCACGTCGCCGGATTGTCATGCCACAGCCACCCTAAACTCCAAGCAGGACCCGCTCGTTGACCCGAATGGCACGGTCGTTCAGTTCCCCCATGCCGCCGTTACGCGCCGGCCGCCTCATCGTCCAAGGCTCAAGCCCTCCTTGGAGGGGGCAATAGGAAACCCTCCCGTTACGGCAGAGGCAGAGCGCCTGCGCCCCGAGCGGTTTTCCGGGGCCAACGAGCACGTCATCGCTGAGTTGCCCATAGCGTTGAGATCGGCACCGAAACGGGTTGTAATGTGAACGCATTCTATGATCCGCAGAAGATAACTATTCTGAGTCCTGCCTCGCCTAGCCATCATTTTTACTGGCTTGAATAGCCTGAATTCGCTTGGGCCAAGTTGACTTGATGAACGCAAGTATGGTGCCAATTTCGTCATCGCTCAGGCTCGAGCCAAAAGCAGGCATGCCGGATGTCATGCTCACCCCCATGTCATCTATGACTGCCTGACCTCCCCGGCGGATATAATCTTCCAGCATAGCGTCGTCGTGATGCCAGGTATGGCCATACCTGTCGTGCGGCGGGGCAGGAAGAATGCCGTTTTCATCCGCAATCTGCCAGTCGGGCTGCCCTTCGAGCTGGGCACCGTGGCATACTGCACAGTGTTCGGAATAAAGTTGAGCCCCCCGTTGCAGATCGACTGTCTTGCCATAACCCCACACCACCCAACCGCCTCCGGTAGCAAAGCCGACGACAAGCAGGCATATCGCCCATTTTGGGATGGCAGGCAGATAGCTTCGTCTCATGCGTGTCAAATTGTGCCCATTTGCGCAAAGATCAACCTTGAAAGCTGTTGTTGGAACGCCGCCCTGAACCTCCGTGCGGGCAGTTCCCATCTTGTCAGACACCGGCAAGCTCAAGAGAGATCATGCGTTTTCACATTCCCAACACGAGCTGTGGCGGCTGTGCAAGGAGGCTTCTAGAACACCGTCACCTGCGTTCCGACTTCTGCCACCTCGTAGAGCCGAGTAATATGTTCATTATACAGGCCGTAGCAGCCATTGGAGGATTTCCGACCGATTTTCCGCGTGTCATGAGTGCCATGAATCAAGTAGGCTGGCCATGATAGGTAAAGACCATACGGTCCTAAAGGATTGCTTGGATCTCCGCCTTCTACTCGCTGCGGCAGATTGGGATCCTTTTCCCGCATGCTAGGCGTTGGTGTCCAAGGCGGATTTTTTGCTTTTCTGACAATTNCAGTTTTGCCCCGGCGGGTTAGATCTTCAGTGACAGGGATAGAGCACGGGAAAGCCAGGTTGATTGATTCATCACCCGACCAGTAATGCACTGCACGCGAAGTCACATCTGCAAGGATCACTCCTTTACCCAAACTCGGGTAAAACTCGCTCCAGTGTCTCGCGCGAAACGACGACTGATTGCGCCGGGGATCCGCAGTTGGATCGACCTGATAGGCACTGAGATCGGGCGCACCACCGGATGGGCGCGCGCCATAGAGAGGCTGCCCAGTATTAGGGTCAGAACCCTGCGCCAGAAGGGCGCCGCCTGGCAGAACCGCCGCTGTGGCCAGAAGGCCACCTAGAAAACGGCGTCGGTCGCTACCTGTATCTTTCGGAATCATTTACTGCCTCGTTCTTTCTGATAATCTTATTCAGTAATTACAGAATGGTACCCGCTCCCGGGCATTTGGCCAAGGAGACGAAATGCCGCGTAGATCAAGATCATGTGCGTTCCAGCTGCGACCCCTGCTGTTGACAGCTGTCGAGCTTGTGCGCTGCGCTGTCGAGTGCAAGGAAGGCTCCAATAAGGCAAACCAGACAAGGAGACGTAAATGAAAAACAAATTCCTCATCATCTTGGCAGTGGTCCTGATCAATGCCGGTTGTACAGATATGACAGCCAGGACAGAGGTCGGATCCGATAATCTTCCCGCAGACCTCGTCGCACTGGTTGCCCCGGGGCAGGACGTTGCATCGGCCCGTCTTCTCCCAGAAGATAATTGCTATTGGTACGAGCATCATGGGCAGGTGGAAACAACACTTCTTCCGCTGACCACGACCGAGGGCCGTCCAATTTGCATGCAGTCGCAAACCTGAAGCTAGTCGGGTGTATGGCCAAGCCGCAATCAGCAAAGGTGTGGCCTAGCTCCGCGCAGTTACACTTTCCGCGACCGAATAGAGAAACGCAGTGGAGCCGATTTCCACCTTTGAATAGAGATCGTTGATATGCGCCATCACCATCCGCACGCAGCCAGAACTGGCGCTGGTGCCGATGCTTCTGGGAAAGGGGGTTCCGTGGATGCGTAAGTAAGTATCCTTGCGGCCGACATAGAGGTAGAGAGCTCGTGAGCCGAGGGCATTTTCGGGACCGGGCTCCATTCCCCCTTCGAACTGCGCATAGATCTCCGGCTCCCGATTGATCATGTTCTGCGTTGGCGTCCAATGAGGCCATTCGACCTTTCGCTCAATCGTATAAACCCCTGGTTCGTAGAGATCCCCTCGTCCGATGGCTACGCCATAGCGCATCGCAGTTCCCCCAGCCTCAATGTGGTAAAGATACTTCGCCACAGCATCCACATGGATGTCACCCGGTACCAAGCCGTCATTGGCCCTTACCCTTTGGGGTAAGAAACGTGGGTGCAAACCCCACGGATTGGACGTGCCCGGATTGTAACCGGCAGGCGTAATCTGTGCGTCCCAAGCAGCCTTTTGTTCTTCAGTCGGCCATGATGCCGCAAACGAAGGACCGGAGATAGTTGCCGAGAACAGCGCCATGCTTGTGGAAATGAAGTGTCGTCTTGTCAACATTTGTTACGCTCCTATTATTGTCTAGTGTCCTTCCGACCCATGCTTTCAACGCTCAGCCCGCCATTCTGAAGTTTTGAGATCAAATCCGCTTGTGCTATCGCCAATGCGATTCAAGGTCGGCGGCCTGCCGCAGGCTATTGACTGACAGCACCAAGCTTCTTCGTACCAATGCCGTTTCGCTCAGGGGCAACGATGCGAACCAAGGAGACGTGAGCTGCAGGTGCAAAACTGTCACGCGCATTCGCAGAAAGCCATGAGCATAGTACGGCCGCAGCCCTGTATAACGGAACAGGGGCCGGGAGGGCTAATCTCGCTGTTTTGGTCATGCATAGATCATCACAGGAGTGCGGAGCTGCAGCATAGCGTAGACATCTTCGATCTCCTTATCGGTGAATGCGATACAGCCAACTGTCCAATCCCGATTTTTCGGCGCCAGCTTTCGGCTCTCTGGGCCACGGCCGTGGAACATGATGTCGCCGCCCGCATGCTGGGCGAAACGGCCGAATTTGCCGGCCGCAGCATCCTGCGCTAAGGCCAAACAAGTATCTGGCTTGCCAGATGGGGTTGCCCCGGCGANGCCCTCGGTCGGGGTGNAGATGCCGGGGGGGGCAGACGAGACCGGCCGCTTTCGCGACGCGCATTAGCGCTGCCGGTCACAGCCGATGGTCCGCCGCGGCTGAGCTGCGGTGCTCATCCATCTTGAACTGTGTCCCATTTGGGTACACCCGCAAGTTACTTCCGGTTGTGACAGCCAAAAATGTCACAAATAGGTGCCGCGGCGGTCATTGTGACAGCTTTGGGAATGCAGCCATCCTAACGTTACAGATCGGCCAATTTGCCGTCTGATTTCTGGCGGATTGCTGCATTCCATTCTTGCCAAGATGAACAGCTAGAGATGCCGCTCAACGTCTTGGCGCTGGTGCAGAATGCGGATCACGTCAAGCGTGTCCGCGCCCTCCCGGACATAGGCCATATGCGAGCCAGCCCGCGCCTTGCGTATCCCGGGCCGCAGGTCGACCGGCCGGCTGACCGTGTCACCTGCGGCCAGGGACAGGCAGATCCCGTGCAGCGCGTCGAGATAGCGATCGGCCTGATCCATGTCCCAGTTCCGCGCCGTGTAATCCCAGATTTCAGCCAGATCGGCGCGGGCGGCTGGTGTGAAACGCAGGAGCTTCGTCATCCTGCGTGAGCGGCCCGCATTTCAGCCTTGAAGGTAGCAATGTCGAGCGGCTCGGGTGTCCCGGAAGTGTCACCTTCGTCGAGGGCGGCCTGGAGGGCACGGATGCGGGCTTCATGTTCTTCCAGAAGCCGCAGTCCGGCGCGGACCACGTCGCTGGCGGAACCATAGCGGCCCGCTTCGACCTGCGCGCTGATGAATCCAGTGAAATGCTCTCCGAGAGAGACAGAGGTGTTGCGAGGCATGGGCTTACCTGAACTTGACGATGTGTACCAACATATAATACATCGTCGGCCGGATTGCCAAGACCCTTTGGGTTCGCAGCATGAGCGCTTACTCGGCAACGCATATGCCCCGCAATTTTTGAGCCACGCATCCGACCATATGCCGCTGCGATCTGCGCGGAAATGCCGGTCAGGTCCGTGATCCGGCTCGAACCGGATGGCCACTGACCAGGCGTGCCGCAACATCCGCGCCTTTCTGTCCGCAAGGGGATCGGTCAGCGGACATGGGTCGAGGTGG
>NZOF01000151.1 GCA_002695185.1 Erythrobacter sp. | reverse complement strand
GTACCAGTGCAATCGATGCCGTTATGGTGGTCCGGAAGAACGTCCGCTCCCACCCTTGCCAGAAGCCGCCCGGGTCCAGGGCGACGACTGAGCCGGCGCGACCGCGCCGCGCCATCTCGAGCACAAGCCCGGCGCCCAAGGAGATGCCGACCATGTCGATCCCTGTAAAGTTCTCTTTGATGAGCCAATCGTCCAGGCTCCGCGCCAGCCCTTCGAACCTACCGCTGTCGGCCTGTGCGGGGGCTTGCCCATGGCCAGGCAGTTCCAGGATAATCACCTCCCTCGCCTGGGCGAGGGCAGGCGAGATCGTATCCCAAGACCGACGGCTCCCCCCAAGCCGTGGACGAGCAGATGGGTTTTCCGCGGCCTAGTCGCGTGTGAAGTATGCTCATGCAAAGGTAACGCGTCGCAAGGACTTAGGTCCCCCCCGCCCCGAATGTCCACATAGTCAATAAAGTCGCTAAGAACGGACAGTCCGCTCTCGGGTCGGTAGCCGAACGGCTGCTTTTCCGAATTTCGACCCTATCAGCAGACAGTTTGGAATCGGCCCAACAGCTGCCTAAACAGGTTCTCCAGCACCCTTCCACTCGTGCATTGCGCGAATGAGCTCAGCGGTTGGATATTCTTGAATGTCCTCTTCGGAAGATCCTAGCGCCCACTCTCGTTCCCAATACCATTCTTGGAAAGCGATATATTTCCCTTGAATTTTTGCCGATCCTATCGCGGCAGCTCCAGCCTGAGCGATGAGCCAACTTCGCACATGCCGGACTGCTTTTTCATAATCACCGGCATGAGCCTGTATATCCCAGCCGGAAATATCCGAGAGCGCCCGTTGATAGTCGTACCGCGTATGTTCGAGAACGAGAATGCGCTTTTCCGTCAGAGGGAGTGGCCCAAATCGACGGCAAGCATGATCCAAACCAAGTTCAAACGGCATGTTCATGCGTGCGTATTCGTCGACCGTGCTCGCCTTGCAGCGGCTTAGATCATGGATGCCATATTTGGAGCCACGTATAAGATCAGCGATGCGGTCAAGCCGCGCCGCCGCGTTATCAGCGTTCTCCGGAGCCAGCCGAGGATGGAAGCCGAGATAGACGATGCAAAAAGCAAGCGCCTGCAGGATTGGCGCGTAATCGTCGTCAAACGGACAGTTGAGGAAAACCGACTTCTCGAAGGGTGGAGGCAAACTTAGCCCTTCGGCGGATGTGGATCGTTTCCGTAGGAATTACGTTCCCTGATCCGGCCATCACGGCCGTGTATATAGAGTTCAGTCTTTTGGTTCTGCGCGATTCTCGTTCCTGCTTTGATCGCATCTGCTTGCGTGTCGTGCACGCTACTGGCTCTGGACGAACCAGCTTTCTTCACTGCCCATCCACCAGATGAGCTGCGGACTACATGCTGACCCTTTTTCGCCATGGTTCTGACCTCCGAGATCAATATAGCATCATTTCCGGCCCATCGCTAGGTGCAGCACGCCGATGTAGTGACCACAATGTCCGATAAACCCGACCACAGATCCGAGAACTGACAGGTAGCTAACGGCCCCATTCTAGCCATTCAATGCAACTGAGCCAAAGCGGCAGCTTTTGGGCCGTGAGCTGACCGTCTGCTTCCAATTGGAAAACGGGTAAAACCGACCTTCGACTGCGAATTTAACAGGAGCATAGCGTAACGCTCTTAGAGGCAGCGAGGGTACGAAGCCGGTGAAATGCCGGCCTTTACCGCCAGCCCTGCGCGCGGGCAGCCTTTTCACCTTCCGCATCGAGAGCGGGGCCGGCTGCCATCTCCTGCGCCAGCGCCAGAATCTCCGAGTCGCCAGCCCCGGCCATGCGGTAGTCGGTCGATGCGCCTTCGCTGTCGTTGCCGACGGCCTCGAGCTTCCAGCCTTCGTCGTCGCGGCAGGCAATCCCGCCGCCCGCGCTGCCGCTGAAGGCGCGGCAATAGCGACCTTCCTCGCCGCGGAATGAGAGCAGCACGCGGGTCTCCACCGTCTGCGACTGGCTGGCCACGAGGCGTTCGTCGAGCACCGCTGCAAGCTGGGTATCGGCGTAGTGCGATGCCTCTCCACCCAGGCCCGGCAGGAATACGGCCAGCGCCAGTGACGCTGCGAGAGCAGGGCCAGCAAGAGCCAGCGGTCGCCTCAGACGCCGAGAATGCTCCCAACACCGATGTCACATTGCTCGCCGGGTCAGACTATGTCGCTGGGGAAGTTAATGGCCAAGATTATGAGACCGTGTCCATAAACGCGGGAATTTCTGCGCGGTCCGGCCGGTTTTTCTCACCGCTTCGGTCCCGTATGTCATTACCACGGCGCCAGAGGAGCTCATCGTCAGCAATGGCGGGGTGCTTGGCACGCCGCTTCTTTCCCAGCCATCGACGCAATCCCGTCAGTTTACTCGTGAAGGGATCGGTGATCTCGTTCTTCAGGGCGGATACCTTTTCCCACTTGGAAGCATGGACGCTTTCATCGCCGGCAACGTAAAGATCCCCACCGCATCTCGTGAAAAAGCCCTAGGAACAGGCGAGCTCGATTACGGAATAAGTGGTCAAGTTTCGCGGCCGCTTGGGCGAACGCTTCCCTTTGCTTCTGCTAGCTACACGGTCATCGGCGAGCCCGAGGGATTCGATGTTCGAAACACTCTAGCCGGAACCGTGGGCAGTCATTTCCTTCTGAGCGACGCGAGTTCGGTGACAGTTTCCTATAATTACGAGGAATCGGCCACCGCCAGCGTTGAAAACCATCAATCGGTTGGCCTGGGCCTGGAAACCGGCCTTCCCTCTCGCATTCGACTGGGTCTCGACGCACGCGCCGGATTATGCGGCGACGCTCCAGATGCTCGTGTCGGGTTAAGGGTCGGAATTGGTTTCTGACCGACCGCGTTCGAGATTTCCACGTCGGAAGATGCGGAAAAGGGCTCGATGACGTTTTTCCCGTACGGAGGCTCTCATGGGTGAAGCGGCCGATCAGGTGCCGGATCAGCCACGATGTGTAACGCGGCTAATCCGGCTGAGGGAAGTGCGGCATCGCGTGGGCTCGAATGATTGAACGATCCCGCTTGCAGACTGCCGACTTTGTAACGTAGCAAATGCAGAGCGGACTTCGGGCAGCCGGCAAGTGCCGATCGTCTGCCCGAGGTCTCGGCCTCTGTAATCCGCTATTCATTGGTGGCCCGCCATGAGCATCTTAGTGTCGATTTTCTTTCGAAGCTTAGCATTTTTCGGGCTCTTTACGCTCAGTATACCCGCTTATGCGACTGGCGGACTGTCATGCAAGACGGCGGATCAGCGTCCGATAGTGGTGTCACTTGGCTTCGGGCATGTGCCGAGCGCCGGACTGTTCCTGGCACGTCTCGTCGATGATAAACAAGAAATTGAGGTTACTGTATCCCAGTGGTGGATGCGCGGACCGGAATTGCGGCTCGCGCTGGTTTCCGCAGATGCGACCAGGAAAGAACTCATCCTGATCGCTCACTGGAACGATGCGGCGCATTCCTATGACGGGTCGGTGTGGCGATCGGGACGCAAGCGCTGGGTTCGCTGCCGCGAGGCTTGAAACACGGCGCGAAGCAGCGAACCGAGCGAAGGTCAACGAGCACCCGCAAGAGCTAGCTGCCGGAGGAGGCCATGGACCCAATCTCCTAGTAGAGTACGACGCGCCGGCATTCCCGAGCACGAACGAAGTCCAGACCTGATTTATCAATGGTTCAGAGTGGTTTGAATAGGTTCCACTGTAACATGAGGAGCCGCGTCATCCCCTGGCATTTTACAGCTGTTCTCATGATGCTTTCAGCCTGTTCGGATGGGGCTTCCGTTTCGCAGGCCGATCAAAGTCAAG
Organism: Erythrobacter sp.; assembly: GCA_002695185.1. The sequence goes on along the minus strand of NZOF01000151.1, from coordinate 20,103 downwards.
CATACGCCACGATTCTCGAGGCGCTGCCCTATGCGCCGGTCACCCAGCTTGAGCCGGAGCCGTATTCCCCAACGCTGCAGGATCGCCGCTGGCGGTTTGCCGACAAGCTTGAGGAACAACATCTGCCCATGTTGCGCCGTCTCAAGCGTGGCGAGATCGGAAACTTCGGGGGAATCGAATGGCGATGGCGCGACGGGCCGGAGAATGACGGTCTGGGCACGATCACAGGCGTCGCCTATTTCCTAAACGAGCCTGCGGCGACCTTGCGGCGCTATACCGGCAATCCGCTGTTCCAGCCCGCCACTGCCGGCTTCGCTCGCACCGACCAAGACCGCATCGCTCGCGAATGGGCTGACCGTATCGGTGACGGGATCGCATCGCCCGGGTTCGGCAACATCGGTGTGCCGTGGATAAACATCGCGCTCCCCCGTGCCGAGTTCGAGGCGATGCGAACCGCAAAGCGATGGGCTATTCCTCCTAATCTTGCTCTGCGTTTCAGCGAATGGGCGGAGCCGGATCTCCCCGCTGTCCCCGATGGGCTGCGGCCTTTGATCCGCTACTTCCCGAACGAACAGTCGCTGGCCGGTCCCACGCCCGACCTGGCAACATACGATGCGATCGTGCTGCGCGACGGATGCTTTTTCATCGACGAAGAGGGCGCTGACGATCCTCTGGCCATGTTTCCCCTCGGCGTCGGCGTGCACCGTGATCGGGAAGGGCATCTGGCCTTCCGGTCTCGCCACTCCGCTAACGCGCGACAATTGGCCCGGGTCGGTACCCGCATGCAACTCGGCTACCGCGCAGAAGTGGCAGAGCCTCCGCCAGCGCTGATCGAAGCCTGCGGGCGCCACCGCGTGGTATCGGTGAAATCGCTCGATCAGGCGGCGGGTTATGGCGGGGTGTGGTTCGCGGTGCAGCAAAACGCCGCGCGCGAGGGGCTGAGCAAGGCGGAAGCGCTGCGCCAGGCCAATGATTGCCTGCTGGAGCAGGAGCGCGTCCTGGCGGACAAAAGGCTTCGCGGCGGGATGGACGAGCCGCAATGCTGCGAGATGACCATTCTTATCCCGCCCACTCCACCAGTGGAGCGGGGTGCAGGATGACGAGGGGCGAGCGGTTAGTGCTGGCATGGCCATGTGCTGTCGGTGTGTGCCGGAGATATGACGGGAGATGGACCGATCACCATCGCGCAGCCTGCTTTCGGTGGATAGGCCGGCGTTAATGGCTCCCTCGAGCTTCGACGCGATTACATCGACGCTGGTGCTGATACACCTCCCACAGCGTTGTTAATCCCGAGAATTGCGACAGATGAAGGGTCCTTGCACGTGATTTCGAAGCGATCGACGAACTCTCTCCCGCTTGCGCTGAGGCGTCTGGCGTTGCCGTTCCTGGCGGTCATGGTGAGTGGCGGTTGCACTGCAACGGCCGATAAGGTGCCGCCGGAAACATCCAAACAGCCGTTCAGGGCGGAATTTGGCGAGCGGGGTTTCGCTACGATCCTCAATGCGCCTCCGGCTGAATTCACGGCAGTTCTACCAAGCGACCCGCCGTCGCGCACGGCCGAGCAGATTGCAGCGGACGAGCAGTTCCAGCGTGTCGCGGATTTTCAAGGTCGAGTGAGTGACGAAGTGGCGGAGCTCTCTCGCCGACTCGAGCGCGAGGAGCGCGGTAATTACGTCTCTGTCTACTACGATAACGAAGGTGATCCCTCGGTTGTCTTCCAGTTCCTGCGCGCTGGCCCGGGAACCTTGCGCAAGTACACGCGCCATCCGCGCTTCTTCGGCAAGACGGTGCGCTGGTCAATGGAGCAGATGCAGACTGACGCGCAGTGGATGTGGGAGACTTTCCGGGAGGACCGGGTGCTGCAGTCGACCGGGATCGCCGCCAACCATGTCACCGCCGAGGTGGTGGTGTCGGAGGAAGAGTTCCGCGCGCTGGTCGCTCGCAAGGGCGTGACGATACCGGAACCGGTGAACCTGAAGTTCCGCGCTGCGCCCATTGTTCCGCTGATCAATCCGCCGCGTCCTGCTGCGCGCGACGAAGCCGTGCCCGCAGCGGTCGCACCGCACATCCGCATCTTTCCCCGTCACGACCGGCCCGCCGGTTCCGTAAATGCCATCGGCAGCCGCGCAAAGATCGTCCTCGAGGACGGCTGTTTCAGGGCAGCGAACCATGACGATGCTTTGGTGCTGTTTCCCTTCGGAGCACGCCTCTTCGTCGACGCGCAGAACTACCTCGCCTTCGGCCGCGAAGAGACTCCCGGTTATGCTCGCGTGGGCGAGACAGTCGTGTTCATGGGGTCAATTTATGAAGTGACCGAGCCGGTGCTGGTCGGCCCAATCCACGCGGCCTGCGGGCCGGGTAAGGTCATCAAGGTGGAAGGGCTGGAAAGCGCCGACGCGCGAGACCGGCAGCAGGCGAGCGATAACGAGGTCAACGCGCTGCGCCGGTTGCGGGAGAGTTACGGCCTAGATGAAGCGTTAGCGCGGCGCGCTTACACCTGGCTCGAGCAGCGGCAGGCGGGCCGCGGGCAAATTGGGCTGGACGGCGTGCGAATGCCGCCGATCGATGCTTTGATGGTCATCATGAGTCCGCCGCCCCCGGTAGTGGACCCCGCGAACTGTCCGCCGGGCAGCAGCCTTAGTATAGGCCTGTGCCGGACGCCCGAAGGCTATCTGCGGCCGCTTCCCGAGTGGCTGTCGGAGTTTCTGGAGCAGGATCGATGAGAGCCGCAATACTCACCGCAGCCTTCGCAGCCACTCTCGCGGCTTGCACGACCACTCCGCAGCAAAGCCCGGGCGATGCGGCAAAGGACGCCATCTCGTATGATCTGACTTCGGGACAGGCACGGCTCGCCGCCCGGCTTTATCCTGAGCTGGCCGAGGCGGCCGGACCCAACGACAATCTGTTCGTCTCGCCCTTATCTCTGAGCGAAGGATTGGGTCTTGCGCTGTTGGGGGCGCGAGGGCAGACCGAAGCAGAAATGCGGGATCTGCTTGGCTGGGAAGCGGCCACTCGGCCGGAGTTGCTGGTCAAAGCCTACGACGATTTCCTGACCGAAACGCGAGACGACAAAGTAGCGCTTTCGGTCGCCAACGCGCTCTGGCTTTCCGACGAGCTGACCTTCGAGGCGGACTATTTGCGGACTACCCGCGCGGCGTTCGGCGCGACCGCGGACACTGTCGATTTCGGGGGCGATCCGCAGAGCGCGGCGAACCGGATCAACGGTTGGGTCTCCGAGGAAACGCGCGAGCGGATCAACAAGATCGTCGATGCGAGCGGCTTCAACGATAGCACTGCCGCGGTGTTGACTAACGCGGTCTGGTTCAGGGCCGACTGGACCGTGCCGTTCGAGGACGGCTCCACAGGCGAATTCACCCGCGGGGACGGCTCGAAGGTTGCGGCCCACATGATGGAGCGGCTCGCGCCGCTGCAATATCGCGAGACCCGCGACGGGCAAGCGGTGGCATTGCCCTATGGCAAGAGCCAGCGCTTCGTGATGGAAGTGTTTCTGCCGAACGATGCCCAGACCCTGAGAAGGTGGGAGCAGAACCTTCACGCACTTTCGTTTATGCTTGCCGATCAGGGCAGCGATGCGAAGTTCGATTTGGGCGCTTCAACAGAGCAGACCATTCTGCTTCGTCTGCCCCGCTTCGAAGCGCGCTTCGACCAGAGCGTGAAAGAAGCGCTGATTGCTGCTGGCATGCCCTGCGCCTTCGCAGAAGCATGCGCGAACTTTTCCGGCATGGCCAACGCGCCGCTCAGGATCGACGATGTCGCCCACGCAACCTTTTTGCGGGTCGATAAAGAAGGCACTGAGGCGGCAGCGGCAACGGCTGTGAAGATCGTAGTGGTTGGCGCGCGGTTGGTGCCGGACGTGCCCCGTATGATCGTCGATCGGCCGTTCCTCGTCACCATCCGCGACCGGGCGAGCGGCGCGCTAATCTTTATCGGTCGCATCGCTGACCCGACCCCGGTGGAGAAGGCGTCATGATGCGATTTATGCTTTCCGCGGGCGCGGTCGTTTTCGCACTGGCGCCGCCCGCCCATGCGCAGGAGGAAAAGCCTCTTTCAGAAACCTGTCCAAATCTTACCGCCGAAGAGATTGACGGCATTGAGAATTTCAAGGGCGAGTTCGCCGAAACCGCCTGGTATGCCCGCGCCTACTGCGTGAGCGTGGAGGAGGCGCACCGTCGCATCGAAATCCAGTTGCGCGGCTCGATTGGCCCGCGCACCGAACCGGGGCCACCACCACTACCCGCGGCGCCCGACGATTCCATCGGTAATCTGCAAGGCGTTCTTCGCGAGAAGGAACCGGACACATTTGCCGGACTGTGGATCCAGCACGAGCCGACTTACGGTGTGGCCGTCGCCTTTACCCGCGACGCGGCGGCAACGCTTGCAAAGTATACCAACGACCCGCTGTTCTTCCCCGTCGAACGGCCCGGACCATCATTGATCGAGCTGCGGGCGACGCAGGATCGTCTGGTCGAGGACCTGTCCCGTCTCGGCATTAACTGGTTTGGTGCAGGCAGCAATGTCACGACCGGCAAGGTCGAAATCCAGCTCGGCCAGAGCGCCGATCCGATCCGCGAGGCCGCTGCGCGCGGAGAGATCGATCTGCCGGATTACGTGGTGTTCGAGGAACCAGACCCGTTCCCGGTTCCCGCGCCGCCGATCCCGCCGGGCGACTTTCGCGTCAAAAGCTTTCCCCAATTCGCGTTCCGAACCGATGGTATGCCGCGCACGCTCGTCGGCGTGCCGGATGTCCCCGCGAGGCTCGAGCTGCGCGATGGATGCCTGTGGCTTCATCCCGAAGGTGAAGATCCCAGAATCGCGATATGGGAACAAAGCGAGGCGCTCGACCTGACCGATCCGGCGCGCGTCGCGGTGATGAACAGGTTCTCCGGCGGCAAGGTCTTTGCGAACAGCGATGTCGTGCTGATGGGCCTGCAGCCGGGCGAAGTGACACCGCCGATCGACACTGTCGGTACCGACGGATGCCCCGGCCCCTATCGCGTTGTGCGCGGGATTATGCCGCGCGACGTCTGGGACAGGCAGCGCGAACAGGCGGCGCTGGCCGATCGGACGCGCGAACTGGGCAGCCGGGCGGCGGCCGAAGCCGACTACGCTGCAGACATGGCGCGTTTTGCCGACTTGCGCAGTTGGCGAGATCGCGTGATGGCGGAACGCGGCGACATAATCGCGCAGATCTACGTCGACGAGGGGCAGGCCACGGCCCATGTCTTTCACACCGATGCGGTCTCGCTCGATGCCCTCGCTCCCACCGCGCTCCGGCCCTTCGTGACTGGGCAGGTAGTGCCGCATGGTGCGAATGCACTGAGTGCCGCACGCGACGACATCGCCAATCAGCTGGCCGCAATTGGTCTCGAGGCGCAGATCACCATTAACGAGATCGAAGGCTATGTCGGAGTGCGTCCCGAGAATGTGCGCGCACTCTCCGAGGCGGCAGTAGCGGGCAGGATCGAATTCCCGGCGCTGGTCCGGCTGACGATGGAAAACCAGTCCGCCGTCTACCGACAGGACATCGCGATCCGCAGCGATCCCGAGGCCATCTGGTATCCGCTGGAGGCGCATCCGGACTTTTCCGCCATCCGTGCGCTGGTCGAGCAGACGCCGATCATGCGGCTCGAACCGCCACGCCCCGGCGAGACCGACAGCCGCTGGATCGCCAGCAAACCCTCCGGAGCCGGATCGCTGCAACAGACGCATTTTCTCGTCGCCTACGGCCAGACGCTGGACCGGATCGAAGATCTTCGGCGGGCAGGGTTTGACCCGATCGAGGCGCTGGAGGACATGAACGGGCGGGCAACGGTCGAAAAACGCGCAGTGCTCGCCACCGATATCGTGATCGCCGAGCCGGTGGGGATCGATACATTCGATAATGGGCCCGACGGATTTGCGTCCACGGTCCGCTGGCGAATAGTCGAGACCTTATCTGGCGATGTCGCTCCAGGAAGCGAGCTGCGCCAGCGGCTTGCCTCGGGCGAGCGCCTGAACGAAACGGGGGACCGCGTTTACGGGCAAGGGATGGACGAGCCGGTGTTGCTGGCCGGACTGCCAAACTCGCTCGAACCCGGATCGCGGTGGGTGCTGCATCTAAACGACGCGCTCTACCGGCACTCGGCCTATGTCCAGGGTGGAGAGGGCGCAGCGCGCACGGAAGGTCGCTGGTTCATCTCGATCCCTTGGGTGCCGCCCTCGCGCATCGACGAGGAGGGCATGGTGCGTCCGGTCTCACTCCATCCGGAACCAATCGCACTCGATGAATTGCGCGAACGATTGGCGCCCATCGCAGGTGCGTTGCGGACCGAGGAGAGTGAACGAAATGAATAGATCTGTCCTGATCGCGTTCCTTATCGCCGTCTGCGCGGTGCCCGAAACCGCAAACGCCTGTACGTACAGCCAGCGCCCCGAACCCGTCGGTCATGCCAGCGGCCAATATTTCGCGAATGAAATGCTGGATGCGGCGACATACGCCGATCTGGTGCTCGTGGAGGATGACGGCACCAGGGGCGGTGACGCGCGTCCGACCGGCATCATCACCGTACGCACCATCGCGCGATTCAAGGGCAAGAGCGCCGACCGGTTCACCCTGTTCGGTGCGCCGCTGACGTTCTCGCCCGACAAGGAACGCATCTTCTCCGAGCCCCTGCAACACTTTACCAGCGAGACGGGCCAAGTGACGCCGTTCGCCTTCATCGAAGAACGTCCCTCGCAGTTGTTCCGAGAACCGGTTGCCGAAGGCGCCCCACCGCCACCGCCGCCCACCACGAGTTGCAGCCCGCCCGGTCTCACCGCCGAGACCGGGCGATTCTACGTCGTCCTCCGCGATGTGGAGGGCAGGGTTCTCAACCGATTGGCCATGAGCGACGGAAGGGCTACCGCGCCTAATCATCCCGCGTTCGGCGTTGTGCCTGTCGCGCTTTCAGACGAGGATTTCTGGCTCTATTCGATTCGACTTGCAGCGTATCGCGATCCGACTGACACTACGATCCAGCTCCTTCACTTGCGGCCCGGCAGTTCCGCCGCCACCGTCGAGAAGAGTTTACGCGCTGCCGGGGCAACGATCCGTTCGGCTTACTATTCGCGCGGCGATTTCATCGAGGAAGTGCGACCGGCGCCTCACGAACAGGAGCGCGCCTGGCTGGAAAGAGCGGGTACTTATCTGGAAACCAGCCAAGGCGGACGCATTGGCGAACCCCATCATAGCGCGGCTGAATTCCTTCGCGGAAAGCTCGGTCCGGACAGTGTCTATGGCACGGGCCTTGGCTACCAAATTGCCCAAGCCTTCACTCAGTCGGTTCGCGAGGTGCAGCAGGCGACAACGGCGCCCCGCCTAGTCGCAATCGAGGTTGCGGAGGAGCCCACCGCATTCGCAAGCTTACCGTTCGTCAATAGGATCGGGCCGCTGGATCGCGAAGTGGATCGCCTGCCGCAAGTCAGCGGCGCGGATGAGGCCGCCACCTTTGCAACCATGCAGCGCATTGAGCGCGATATCTGGCTGCTCAATGGCGGGAACGGCAACCGTCAGGGGACGCTGCCATGAAGCTCGCATGCCTGCCAATCTGCCTTCTGGTCGGTGCTCTTGCTGGGTGCGGCGAGCCAACCGACATCGTGGTGCCCGAGCGTGAAATTCGTGATTTCGGTGGCATTGAGCTGGACCGGCTCAGTTTTTCCTTTCCGTTCGGTTTCAAGTTCGCAGGTGCTGTCGAAACCTGCCCCAACCAAGCCAGCGACTGTCCGCTGGCGGATGACAGCACGCATCTGGTCTGGCGCTCAGGCGACCTGCGGTTCGATTATATGCTCGATCTATATGGCGGTGTGCCGATGGGCCCCGACTGGGGCGACCCGATCACGATCAACGGCAAGCCTGCTTTCCGCAAGTATCTCGACAATGGCGCCACACGCTATCTGATCACGAACCATTATGGCGGAGCGGGCAGCGCCGCCGTGGCAATCTGGCATGAAGAAGAGGAGCCCGTCTTTTGGGGTACCTGCGACAGCGAGAAAAACTGCGACACGGTCCTGCAAACGCTCGCCAGCGTATCGATGCGGAGCGCCGAACAGGAATGCCGATTGCTGTTTCCCCAACCTCCAAAACAATGGGTGCCGCCGCCCGGATACAAACCGGTCAATCTTCCCGCGCCCAATGCCCCCCGGCGAGAGCCCGAGGATGCGCGCCCCCCTGCTCCGCCGCCGCCACCCGCAACGCTGCCGCCGGGCGCGGAGGACGTTTGCCAGGAATATCTCGATGCGAAATAACTGTGCCAGCTCCTCAGTGCTGCTCCTCGGGCTGCTGGCTGGTTGCACGACCAGCGAAGAGCCGACCGGTGGACCGGCTTCGCCCCTCCCGCCTCCGCCCACTGCCTATCTCGCGCCGATGACCGACGCAGTAAGGGAGCTCTACGGCGAGTGGCACCCAGTCTCGTGGCCGGGTGTATCGCAACAGTATCGCCAGACGATCTGGAGCCCGATGTTTTCTTGGGGCAGCGGATGCAACGTCTCGCAGGGACAGCTGCGCGATCTTGGCGAGAATCGCTTCACAATCGAATATGGTTTTGGCGGGCTCCCCCAAACTTGCCGATCCCTTACTCCTCTGGCACCTTTCGATGGAGCAGACGTGTCGATCACGATGCCGGATAGCGAGACATTGCGGGTCGAACGGGGCGGCGAGGCATGGCTGTTCGCCAAAGTCGATGTTGCCGGAACCTATCCTAGTGATAGCTTCATCCGCGGCGAATGGTTGCTCGCTAATATGCGCGGACGCCCCTATCGCGGCGACGAGTTGACCCGCGTGACGTTCGGGGCTGAATATCGCGTGGACGGGCCTGACTGCTCGGTTGCCACGAATGCCTGGTTCGGCGAGCGCGACTGGGAGGTTCGGGTCGGAGGTTCGTACATTCGTTTCGGTGAACGGTGCCGCGTTCGCACCTTGGGTGACCGCCTCGCGAAACTCGGCACAGCGGCATCCTATCTCGCCGAGCCAATCGAAACGCGCATGACGCTGCGAATCCCTGGCCAGCGCGCGACGCTAGTGCCCGCGGCACGGTTTCCCGAACTGGCGCGTAATGTTGAAGCCTTCGCGCCCGATCAGTGGGCGCGGGAGCTGGCCGAGGCAGCCGCCAAGCTTGAGGGTGAGAAGCGCAGCGCGTTCGCTGTGCGTGCAGTCGGATTGGGCGGCGAAGGATCGGCCGATGTCGAGACGCCCGCCGATCCGCGGCGCTTGGCCTTTTCGGGGCTGACGGCATGGCAACACGCGCGGGCTGTCGAGGCGGGGCTATTGGCATCCCCGCCCGATCCGCCGGAAGGCTTGCGCCAGCATCTGGCCTCCGCGCCGATCATCGCGCTTGCGGTGCTGGAAGGCATTCGTCCCGTCGATCGCGGCGACGGCCTGTCGCTCGATTACCTCTATCGGGTGCGCGAAGGCTGGCGCGGCGGCCAGCGGACGGGAGACCTGCTGATCGTGCGCATGCCGCCACTGGAGGACAAGAGCCGCTCCCCACTGATCACGCCCGCACTTGGAACAGAGGTGCTGCTGTTGGCGAGCAGGACCGGCTATATCGCCGGTCGTCTGTTCGAAGGCATCCCTCCTTCCTCTGACACGCGGGTAGTGCAGATGACGCTGCCTTTGATGCGGATCGTGGAAGATAAGCTGGTCGAGGCGGCCGATGGCGCAAACGTGCTGGGGGCGGCAAGCTTCGCGGGAACGAGCGTCGATGCCGCGCGGGAGCTGGCACGATCCGTGGAGGAGCGGATGAGAACTATCGCGCCCCTGCGCCCGGCGGACAATTTCGGCAACCCGACGGTTCGTCGCTTCTTTATCACCCGGATTGGCGACCGGGAATTGTCGGATCCGACCCGCCTCTGGATAGAATACGATTTCGGCGGGCGGCGTGGCAGCGGTGAAACGGCAGCCTATTTCGACGGTTGCACACCCATCCGCCGAATAAACATGGGCGGGAAAACTTCCTGGGTAGCTAGCGCCGTCGCCTGCCCAGGCACTCTACCGAACGGCTCACCTGTCACCGAACCCGCTGTGGCCGATGCCGTTCGCTGGATAGAGGAGAATAATTTTCCAAGCATCATCTGCACCAGCGCATGTCCCGAAGATCCGAAATACACCGTGCCGTTGCCGGACGGTGAGGTGATCATGCGTGCGATGCTGCGATGAGAGCCTGGATACTCCTGCTCGCGGCAAGCCTGTGCACCTGCGCCCCCGCGACCGATCAGACCAAGGGCGCTGACGTTGACGATGATAGCGATCATCATCTCCGATCACTGGAGGACGTTGCAGGCCGCTGGCGGGTGGTCAGTCTTAATGGCGAGGCTTTGCCAGTCAGGGCAGAAAAACCCTTCATCGCGATCTCGAGCGATGCGATCGGCGGTTCGATCGGCTGCAATGCATTCGGCGGGCTGGCTCTTCTTTCCGAAGGCCGCATCGCGGTGCATAGCTGGGGCGGTGATGCGATGGGCTGCACCGGCAGGCTGAACGAGCAGGAGCAAGCCATCTCGGAACTGTTCCTCGGCAATCCGCAAGTTCATTACGAGAACGGTCAGCTGGAAATTCGTTCCTCCGGTCATCGGCTCACGCTGGCGCGAACGGGCCGGCCTAATGGTTCAGAACTATCACCCGATCCCATGCGCATCCCTGTCGCCGGTCCTATCTCGCAGCAGCTGGAGGGCACGCGCTGGACGATCAGAAGTATCGATGGGGAGACGGTAAGCTCGAGTCCCACCGACAGGCATCTGCGCTTCTCGCAAGATAGCTGGCAGGGGCTAGCTTCCTGCGCCACGTTGTTCGGCATTTTCGATACCCGGGCAGACCGTTTGCTGGTCAAAGACGAAATCGCCAGCACCGAGCAGAATTGCTCCGATGAATACGTCGTTCTCGACGACGCCTTCGCTGATCTCATGCGCTCCGATCCACGTTATTTGGTGGGGCCTAACGGAGAGCTCATTATCGCTGGCGGTGGACATGTGCTGAAAGGCAATGCGGCGCGATGACGCGGCCAGCAATTGCAGCTCTGCTTCTCACAGCGTTCTCCGCTTGCTCTGAGCGGGAGGAAGCGCCGCAGTTATGCGCATTCGACGAAAACGGGCGCATCGTAATGGAGGCGGGCAATGCTACCGCGGCTTGCGTTGAGCCGGCACCGATCCCATCCGGAGCTTCCCAGGAACCGAGCGGACGACTTACGATACAGGAAGCGCCTTTGTCGCCGCCATTCTCCTATCTCGACAAGGAATGGCCGCCCCAGCCGGTGACAGACGAGCCGAAGCTGTCCAAGTCTGCGGTGCCGCCCGAACTTGCCTATTACATCCGCGCATTTCCGCAGGCGGAGAAACCGGCAGGCGACGTTCTCCATCTCGGCAGCCAGCACACAATTGTGCTGCGCGATGGCTGCTTCTTTCTCGACCGCCAGGGCGAAGACGATCCATTGGTGCATTTTCCCTACGGAACTGCGCTGACCATCGACGAAGAGGGCTATCTGGCCTTCGGTTCCCGATACGAGCCAGACAGGATGGGAACCGTTCGGGTCGGTCTTTCGGCAGAAACGGGATGGTTCAGCGAAGCTTCCGAAGCCTGGCCGGAACTGGCGGCAGCTTGCGGCGATCACACGGTCGTCAGCATAACGACGGTCACCAACCCGTTCGCTTGGCCCGAACGCTTCAACCCGGCACTGCGCCGTTATGGCGAACGCAGTGGCGACCGCCCTGCACAAGTAATCGAGAGGGCTAATTCCTGTGCGGTGCGGCAAGCGCGGCGCGAGGCTGACCGGCGGCTTCGCGACCCCGATCTCGAACCGATCGACTGCAATCGCTTCTGGGGATTTTGAATGCCGAGCGCCGTGCAACAACTTCGTAATGGCAATTCTAGGCGGAACGGGCCGCACGGAGAAACAGTTGGATCTGCATGACGAAAAGGATCTTCTGCTCTGTCCTTGCCGTGACACTTTCCGGCTGCCTGGCACCGCCCGAGACCGAGATCGAGACCGAGCGCGGCGAGACGGCGTCGTCGCTGCCAGCCATTCTACATGCCCGGTCGGACCTTGCGATGGAGGCGCGTATATCGGCAGGATCATTCGAGCCGGATCGTGTCTCTATCTTGAGCATGCGCCAGGACAGCGTGCTTTAATACTCTGGGGCGACGAAAATGTGCGGGTCGCGCGGCTCGACGAGACCGACTGGCTGGTAAACAACTATACCTCGGGGTTGCGAATCCGCGAGGGGGAGATGGTCCGTGGTGGAGGCGGTTTCTATCCGCCCGATGCGGATTTGGCGGGTCTGGCCGATGGCGAGGTGCCTGCCGATCGCGAAGGACCCGCCGTCCAGCTTCATGACATTGCGAAATTTGATCCGTCGAAGCCAGACGGTATCCCCGATCCTCCGCCGCCCCCGCCTCCCGCTCCATCGGCGCAAGATACGCTTCTGTCGCAGGCTTTCGACGAGCACTGGGGCGGGCAGCGGTGGCCGCGAAGAATGATCAGGAACGTCGCCGACCCGCGCGAAGCGATGTTTACATATGTTCTCGAAACCTACGAGGGTCGCGAAGGCGATATGCGCAGCCATATCTGCCTGCGCGGAGCAGATCGAGACTTGCTTGCGAGGCTATCGCATCGTTTCGGCCCGCTTTATCCTCAGGCGGACTGCTCATGGAGCGGTCCCGGCGTGGTCCTGACGGCAAACGGCGAAAGTGCGATGTATATCGATGCCCGGATCGATTGCTCAGGCAATCGCGGTTTCTGCGCCGGTTCGGGTGGCGCGACCTATGGCAACCTCGGTGCGGAACACGGCTCATACCGCTTGCGAAGGAAGGGCGGCGGATACGAAATCGAGAAGCTCGGGGTGAGTGTAATTTCATAGGTCGGCTAGAGCCTAGAAGCTAGCGACTAGCGCTCCGAGCTCCTGATCGTTTAAGCGGAGTCTCAGTAGGATTAGGAAATGACGCCGCCCCCGTTGCTATGCCGCACGGAGCCAACCGCATGTCTTCAAAGGCAGTCTGTGATCATTCTGTTGAAAGCTGCATGCGCTGAAGTACCTGGCGCTTTCGCGGTCTGGAGGGCGCCGATGAGCCTCCCGAACAGATGCCAGAAAGCGCCGACGCCGGTTGAGCCATCAGATCAGTAGGTACGCGTCACCTTCGCATTCGGTGGCGGGAGGTGCGACCAATTCGGGTCGCTTTCCCGCCTCCCAGTCCGCTAGCGTGACAACGTTTGTTCCGGTCGACAATTCCTCTCCGTCGCGCAGTATGGTGCCATTGAAACTAATTTTGTTTGGACCAGTCCGTGCGGCGCTGCCTTCAGGGAAGACGAGGACGTAGCGCATTCCGTCAGGAACTTGGAGCACCACGCAGGGACCGGTAATGGCTAGATTACCAACAATGCCTTCGGTTGTTACGGTGACCGTTTCATCCCGCTGTGGCGGAGCGCGATAGGCGGCGATCACCGGCCATTGCGTGCCACGGGATGCTGGCCCTGACGGTTCGAGAGCCGTAGGCGGGTCACTAGACCTTCCGTCTACCTGTCCGCAGCCAGATAGCAGAAGCCCACCGAATACCAACCCAAGATGCTTAGCGCGCATAACCGTCCACAATCGTACCGCCATACCAAAGGGTTAAGTCGAGATCGTTGATGCGAATGATCGGCGTGTAATATGCGTACTTGACAGTGCTCGGATCGCTTGCGTTGGTATAAGAACAGGATTTAGCTATTCCATAGGCGTTGCCATAGGCGAACCACGGCCCGCCGCTATCGCCAGGAACGCATTGCAGCGCGACTTGACCAGGCTTCGCCACCTTTTCAACCTGAACAAAGTTTGGACCGCAGGCCACGTAGCTTGCGCCAGGACGACCGCAGCCGCGGTTGATTAATTGTCCACTCGCAGTGCGCTCCATGACAACCGGCTCGGCTGTTTTGTCAATGACCTCTCCACAGCTTTGGGTGCCGGATGCGACGCCGTAGTGACACAGATAGCTGCCGGTATTGTACCAGCTAGTTTCTGAAGTTTCGGAAACCGACCGCCAGCCCTCGAGCGACCGTGGTGTGGTTCCACTCATAGCGTAGAATTCGCCCGGTGCCTCATGCGCGGTCCAGAAGAACGCCAGATCATAACTCGCGGTCATGTTCCACTGCCCGCGGCTCATTGGATAGCTGGACCCGTCCACGCCTGAATAGTTGCGTGTCGCGTCCTCGCAATGGCCTGCCGTGACCACGCCGACCCTATTGGTCGATCGATCGCGGACCACGAAACCAGTGGTGCACCGCTGGCCCGTCGACTGGCGCGATAGAGTCGATCCGCCGCGCGTATGGGTCTGAACGTTGACCGCTATTTCGATTTCTATACGAAAGGGCACGTTCGGGTACAGCTCTTCTACGCGCACCTCTGCCTCACTCCGCCGCGCTTCGTCGGCCAGGTAAATCACCATTTCGCCGGTTCGGTCGTCGTAGCGCGAGCCGTTGTATCCCGGAATCTGGGCATTGCGCGTTGAATTGCGTTCACGCACTTGGTTGACCTCGGTCTTGGCCATGCGGGCGGAGTTGACCTGCTTCACCTTTCCACTTTGGGGCCTGCCGGCGATGCTGCGCACCTTGTCCAGTTTCTGCTTGGTCAGCCCGAGCTTGCGGCCACGCTCACTGGGTGGCTCATTTGCGAACTGGCGCCCTTTCGATCGGATTGCCGCCGGTATCGGCTTGCCCTTCTTCGTGGTGTTGACGACCAAAGCGAAGTCAGCACCGTTGTCGAAATAGATGCCACCAAGATCTTCGCCAGCAGACGCCCGAACATCTTCTATCGAGTCAAACGCATCGTGCATCAGGGCGAGCCGGCGAAGCGCCTCGTCCTCGCTCACGCCGTAAGTAGCAGCGTAGGACTGCGCTTCAATAGCAATGACTTCCTCCGGCAGCATCGGAGGAGGCCCACCGTCCTCGCTTGCGAAAGCGGCACCCGCGGCGCAAAAGGCCAGGGCGGTAACAGCTAGGCCAATGGCATTCTTCATGAGCAGCATCCTATTCTAAAGGCATGAGACTTAACCAGCTGGCTCAATGCGGGTTCCGAAGTTCCGGACTCCGCCGCTCCACGATGTTGTACGATGAATTAAGGATATAATGCGGAGATTGCTTCGGGGCGCTCGTCGGGTCGGCGTCCACTTTCACGCATCCGAAAAATTCGCAAATCACTTCGCACGGCCAAAGCGCCAGTGCTTGATCGCAAACAGATGCAGTCTGCTGATCCGCCGCCCGCTCCGCACTCGTTGGCTGCAAAAGAAATGCCAATCTGGCAAGCCGTGTCGCTTTCTCGTTCCTGCTCGCCACCTGCTAACCGGCAGCGAGATCGGCGAACGGAGCGGTGCACCTGCGAGCGCGCCTCAATTAAGCCAACTCGCTCGAACAGCGGCATCTGCAGTATAGCAACGGCTTGTTTGCTGAATCAGCTTCCCTGATCGTTCGACAACCCACGTCCGGGCGGCAAACAGCGAACGTTCGTTTCGGGACGGCGATGATAGGCCTGTAAGACAGTGTCCATTGGCGCGCAACGCGGCCATCCGCCACGGTCGTTGGAATAATTGCGAAGCCAGCTTTGTGTCCCAAAAAAGCTATCGGGATGTTTGCCCAACTTATTGGCGTTTAAATCAAAATTCGGAAGCGCTTGGCTTCGAGGCTCGCGTCCCGGCCCGCATTAGCTCCAAACATACCTCTCTCGAGGTCTGGGATCGGACCGGTAGCGGACTGGCTTCTATTGGCAAGCCTGACACGGAATGCTGCCGTTTCGTCCCAGATCCTGTTGCCAGCTCTAACCCTTAGAAAAGAGATGCATCTTTCGTCGCTGCGCAGTTCCGTTCGTACGGGAGTTATTAATGTTAGGCTCAGGATCTCGGGTTGTTGTGGTCGTTTGGTTTCAATAGCGGCTCGCAGCTTGCCCTATTGTTGCTCGCGCACAAATCGGATGTTCGCAGAAGCTGGGCAAAGTGTATTTGCGCTCGCCTGTTAGGTTAGGGCAACTCAACGGTTGGACCATAAGCCTCNTTCCCTGTTTCGCGCAGNNGACGCTTGATAGCAGCNGGGGTGNGGTANAAAGTGCCAANCGCATCTTTCTCGANTTGCCGGAGCAAGANCTTNCCNCGATCACCCCAACACTGAAGGTANAAGGCGGTTTCTCGACCGTCGCAGATAGGGAAAATCATCTCTGCTTTGCGCTGTCTAACGATGTCNTNCCAATTGCGTATATCGATGGATGAAGGCGAAAGAGAAAATNCNGGATGNCTGTGCCATTCGCCAATCCAGTCCATCTTTCCGCCGGATTTACGCCACCGCCTTAGTGCAGCTATTCTGTGTCCCTTAGGNGAGCGCTGGAAGCGCGTCGAACTTTGTCGATCCCATGGCAATGGTCGGGTGATCTCAGTCACATGAAGGTAAAGACCCTTGCGCAGCCCTAGTACCAGCCCCCCAGCTTCTAACGGGCGATGCTGCCGCGTACATTTTAGCATTTTCTCTGCCGCTGCATGATCGACAAGAATGCCCTCGATCATGATCGATCCCTCGACAGGCATGATGGGCACGTTTTGTGAGCTGAAGGAGACGTTTTGGCTCTCTAAAGCGTGTGGTAATCGGCGGATCGGCTGTACCAGCCAACATGATCAAACGTTTCCAGTCCAAAGGCGTTGAGGTGCGCCAAGCCTGGGGAATGACAGAGACCAGCCCTTTGGGCCTTTCCGCAGCGCTAAAGCCCCATCAACTCGCCTTACCGGAGGCGGATCGTTTGGCGTTGCAATGCAAGCAAGGGCGTCCACAGTTCGGGATGGAATTTCGCGTTGCCGACAAAGACGGACATGAGGTAACACACGATGGCAAAAGCATCGGCTCCTTGCTCGTTCGCGGTCCGTGGGTAGCCGCGCAATATTTCAACGCCGAGGACGCAGATACTCACGAGCAGCACCCAGGCTGGTTCGATACCGGCGATGTCGTGACCATTGACAAAGATAGCTTCATACAGATTGTGGATCGCAACAAGGATTTGATAAAGTCTGGGGGTGAGTGGATATCATCCATCGAGCTCGAAAACATCGCTCAAGATCATCCCGCGATCAAAGAGGCTGCCATCGTCGCTGTGCCGGATAGCCGCTGGGACGAACGCCCGGCCCTGGTGGTGGTCCTGAAGCCTGGCGCGACTTTCAGCTACGATGACATGAGGGCCCAATACGAAGGCAAGACTTCCAAATGGCACGTACCTGACCACCTGGTTGTCGTTGATAAGTTGCCGCACACTGCCACCGGCAAAATCTCGAAGAAAGATATTCGGCATACCCTTATTACGAGCCTTGGAAAGGTCAAAAACGATGTCGGATCGTGAAGGAACTCGGCGACCGACTCATCCTACGTGACCAATAGCCCTAGATTTGTGGACGCTTTCTTCCCTAGTTTTGAGGACAGAAGGCGAGGATGGGACGGTCAAATACTAATGACGAGTTAAAGCGCGGCGCGGAGCGCTGACGTGACCCCTGATTTTCCTCCATTCTCGATTAGCGTCCGGCCCTGATGGAAGGACGGACGAGATGAAGAGAACGAGGTTTTCAGAAGACCAGATTATCGGCGGGCTGGAGGTGTCCGAGGCTCGACGCCTGCGAGCGCTCGAGAGCGAGAACGCGAAGCTCAAGCGGTTGCTGGCCGATTCGATGCTCGACCAGGCNGCGCTGAAGGATCTCCTGGCAAAAGGGTTCTGACGCCCGCCGCGAAGCGGGAAGCTGTGGCTCATCTCCAGACCTGTCACGGGATGAGCGAACGGCGGGCGTGCCGAGTCATAGATGCCGATCGCAAGAGCGTGCGTTACCGTTCCACGCAGGACGATGATGCCCAGCTCCGTGAGAAGCTGCGCGAGCTGGCCAACCAGCGTCGGCGGTTCGGTTATCGCCGCCTGCATATCCTGCTACGCCGGGAGGGCGTGATGATCAATCGCAAGAAGACCCAGCGGCTCTATCAGGAGGAAGGGCTGGCTGTCAGCCGACGGCGCAGTCGTCGGCGGGCTGTCGGGACCAGAGCACCTGCTCCGGTGCTTGCCCTGCCGAACCAGCGCTGGAGCCTCGACTTCGTGCACGATCAGATGGCGTCAGGAAGACGGTTCCGCGTGCTCAACGTGGTCGTTGACGTGACCAGGGAGTGCCTGGCAGCGGTGCCGGACACGTCGATCTCTGGTCGCCGCGTCGTTCGCGAGCTGACCGCGCTGATCGAACGGCGTGGGAAGCCCGGCATGATCGTCAGCGACAACGGCACGGAGCTCACCAGCAATGCCGTGCTGGCATGGTGCGAGGAGATTGGCGTGGAGTGGCATTACATCGCTCCGGGCAGACCGATGCAGAACGGCTACGTGGAGAGCTTCAACGGCCGCATGCGCGACGAACTGCTGAACGAGACCCTGTTCATCAGCCTGGCCCATGCCCGCGTCGAGATCGCCGTATGGGTGGAAGACTACAACCGAGAGAGACCGCCCTCATCCCTTGGCTACGCGACACCGGCGGCGTTCGCCGCCGAACTAGATAAGCAATGGCCTGCTTCGCCACGCCCTACGGGCTCCGCTGCGCAGCCCATTGCTTCAACCGCGCTCATACGCATCAACGCGGCTCGGCTCTAATCCCAGCTGGGGGAAGATCAGGGGGTCACGTCACTCATTGGAAGGCGGCTATCGCGACGCAATTCGCTCTGAAAGTCGTGGGACAATTTTGCAGGTCTTCGAGGAACAGACCTGCTAATTTTCGCCCTGCAGTTAGTTCCATTAGGATAACGCTGTTAGCATACGTAGGCACCGCGGCCGCTAGCCAAAAGGTTGCCAGTAGGACCGTATACACGTGTTTCAGCGACCGAGATATTTTTACCGATCTTGATTATTTTGCCCGATGCTATGAGTGGTCCCGAGGTTGCCGGGCGGTGGTAGTCGACCCTCAGATCGGCGGTCGCCTTGGCCCCTGTACCTTGCGACAATAAGGTGTAGAGCCCGGTTAAATCGATCAGAGAGGCGAGCACGCCGCCATGCGCTGAACCGATTGCCGGGTTTGACACGATCTCGTCGCGCCAAGGCATCTCCAGTTCAAGCTGCTCGTTCGAGCATGACCGTAAAGTGAGGCCAAGCCACCGGTGAAACGGGGCAATCTGCAGGATCTCTTCGAGGCGCTTAGGATCGATCCTTGTCGGATTATCGGTCATGTAACGGCTCCCTGCGGACTGTGATTACGCTTGAGAAAATCGAGTATCGCTGCCGAAAAGGCATCGTTGGCATCGCCAACCACCATATGTGTTGCCTCTGCGATGTCGGTGTATTCAGCGTGTGGAACAAGTTCGAGCAATTGCGCGACCGCGTCTTCGGAAACCAGATCGCTCGATCCGCCGCGAATAATATGCAATGGCAGAGAAAGCCTGCTGGCTGCATCGTTCAGCGCATCAAACTGGCGTTCCTGATGAGCCGGATCGCTTCGCTTGGCTAGTGTGATGTTGCGGATAAAGGCCGGATCCCAATGCCAGTAGTAGCGGCCGTCTTCCTTCTCTCGCAGATAGCGCCGTAAACCCTTGCCGGCTCCGCGCTTGCGGCGATGTGGCATGTAGCGCGCGATGACCTCTGCCGCTTCGTCCGGTGAAGAGAAACCGGTCTCCACGTGCTCCTCCATAAAGCCGACTACGCGCATAACGCCCCCCGTCTCCATACGCGGCGCGATGTCGACGAGAGTGAGCGACGCGAAGCGGCCCGGCGCAAGGTGTCCTTCGGCGATCAGTCCGGCCAGCCCGCCAAGGGAGGCCCCGACGAGCGCTGGCTTGCGGTCCATTTTTGAAGCGATCGCAACGAGATCTGAAGCGAAGTCGCGCGTTTCGTAAGCGCCCTCGGCAGACCATTCGCTGTCGCCGTGACCGCGCATATCAATTGCGATCGCACGGAATCCCGCATTGGCGAGATCGGCTGTGACACGTTTCCATGCGTGACGGGTCTGGCCGCCCCCATGCGCGAGCAAGACCGGTAAAGCATCGGCATTTCCGGTCGCTTCGGCTGCTATGGAGATGCCACCATCTCCCCCGATATGGAAAGTTTGCGACTGCATACCGCAACCTC
>NZOF01000181.1 GCA_002695185.1 Erythrobacter sp. | reverse complement strand
GTCGGCGATTTCCTTGAAGCGGCTCTGCTTGTCGCGATAGAGTTCCCAGTCCATCGCGAAATCCTCGTCCGGGCGCACGCTGCCATCCTTGGGCGGCAGATCGCGGACATGGCCGTAGCTGGCCAGAACCTTGAAGTCCTTGCCGAGGTATTTTTCGATGGTTTTCGCCTTGGCCGGCGATTCTACGATGACGAGTTGCATTGTGGTCTGGGACGTCCCTTACGTGTGTACGTGCGTATACGCGCGAAAATGGGGATCGGCCTCACATAGCGTCAAGCGTCTTTCTGCTGCTCTGTCCTTTCGGCGAAGTCCGGGGGCAGGATGCACTTGCCCGCATCATATTGCCCCACTGCACGGATCACCTCGTTCTTCTCCGGTTCAATGCGGCGACCCGAAAGCTGGCTGTCGATCACCCGGCGGAGCAATTGATCGAGCCGGGTCACGAGATAGCAGTCGATCGCAGGCTTGGCATGCGGGTTGCCGATCCCGCTGTCGTCGGTGAGGAAGGTGTAACGCGACTGGGTGGCCGCTGCCATGGCGCGCATTATATACTCCGCCACATCGGCTACGCCCGAAGCGCCCACCGGGATCACATGCACGCGCTCGGCCCGCAGATGTTCGGCAGCGAGCCAGGTTTGCGGAACATCCCGATCATGCGGCGGTGCATCGCCGACCAGCAGAAGTGACTTCACGGCGTCATCGCGCCAGGTCAACTGCGCTGCCCGGACCAGCGCATCCTGCATCGCCTCCTCGTAATCGCCACCGCCCCCGGCATATTGCGCGGCGAGGCGGGTCTGGGCGCGGGCCACGTCGCTATCGAAATCGAAGGTCCGCGTGACGAAATCATCACCCTCGTCACGATAGAAGCTGAAGGCCACGCGGATATCGATATCCTGATGGCGCGCCTCCAGCGAAGCGAGGATCGAACGCAGTTCTGCCTGGAGGAATCGCAGTTCGTCTCTCATCGATCCGGTCACATCGACGACAAGCGCGATGTCCAGCTTGCGAACAGCAACGGCGTTCTGTTCGGTCTGGATCGTGACCGTCTGTGCTCCCGCGGTTTCCGGAAGACGCAAGGCGCGCCATTCCCCGCCACCGGCGCGCACCCAGACCGTCTCGCTCAGCCGATCGAGGCCGGGGAAAAAGACCGCGCTGCCGTCGGCCACAGAGTTCAGCTTTATCGAATTGCTATCTTCGCACCGCAGTTCGATCGGCATGAACGGAACTGCCCGGCCCCGGGTATCCTTTGCCTCGACCCGCAATATCCGCGATGTGTCGAGCATCGGCAGGGCCGCGAGGCGCTGACCGAGGTCGGACTGCCGCACGTAAGCGGCATAGAGTTCGGGATTGAGCAGATCGTCATGTTCGCCAGCGGTGAGGAGCCCGCTCTGCGGATTGGGTTGCGGGGGCCCGGGCATGATCGGCCGCGTATATCCCGGCATGGTACTGGCGGGTGCGCGGCCCTCGGCCTCGGCGACATCAACGGTCGCTACGCTAGCTACTTCCGATCCCGAACTTTCGCCTGCGCGGCGAACACGCGAACCGGTGACCACGATCAGCTCATCTCCACTGGCAGAGGGTGATGGAGGTGGTGGAGGTGGCGGTGGAGGCGGAGCGGCCGGAGGCGGAGTCGATGCCACAGCCTTGGCAACCGGCGGAGGCACGGATCGGGCGGGCCCTTGCTGATCGACGATTGCTTCCCGGCCGAGGTCGGGCAGCGCATCAGGCGTCCTGCAATATCCCCTGTCGCCAGCGGAACTGCCGCTACGGGCCGCACTGTCGGTCTGCGCGTTAAGCGCCATGGGCCCTGGAACCAGCAGTGATACCGAACAAGCGGTAGCCAGAATTTTCCTCATCAAGATACTCCCCCAATCTCTGATGCCATGAAACTGTATTACATAAATCTGCGCATCGGGATTAACCGCTCCTGACTTGCAATCGGCCCGATGACACCGGGCCGTTTCAATCTCGCAGGCCCGCAATTTTCAGCAAGCGACGCCCCAGCAGCTTCGGCACCCATCGAAGGGCAAGTTGGCGTGAAGTCATGACCGGCGTTTCTTCCGATATGCTGTAAAACGCAGGCTTTCGGTCGTTGCAAATCTGGAAGCTCAGCGAGAAATCGTCTGGCTTGAATAATCCCGCGGACACGGCAAGTTCAGGCCCATCCTGCAGCCGGTGGAAAATCGCCGATCCGCATCGGGCGCAGAAGCCGCGCTCCGCGAACGCGGAAGATCTGAAGACTTCCAGAGTTTCGCCTTCGATCGTAGCCTCAGGCGACTGGATCGCCATCCACGGGCCGCTGCACCATTGGCGGCAGGTATCGCAATGGCATACTCCGACTTCGACTTTCGAAGCAGGGATAGCCACCGAGACGCGGCCGCAGAGGCACTGCCCTCGCCGCATCTTTGCGACGGTCATTTCAGGCTGACCTTGCCAGCAGCATGTCGCTCGAGCCGCCCGGCGATTTCCAGTTCCAGCAGTGCGAGCTGGACGGATGCCGCGCCCTGCCGCGATTGCCTCACCAGTTCGTCCACACTGACCGGGGCGGTGGTTAACAGGCTGCCGATGTCCGCAGGATCGGCTTCGGCCAGTTCCTGCGGCTCGAAATCGAATTGTGCCACCGGCTCGCGAAAGGTTGAGCGCGCCACGCCGTCGAAGGATGATAGCAGTTCCACGACATCTTCCGGCGATTGCACCAGCACCGCGCCTTCGCGGATCAGATGGTTGCAGCCATGGCTGCGCGCTTCGAGCGGGCTGCCAGGAATGGCCATGACTTCCCTCCCCGCCTCGCCCGCCAGCCGCGCGGTGATCAGGCTGCCCGACTTGACTGCCGCTTCTACCACCAGCGTGCCACCGGCGAGCCCGGCGATGATGCGGTTCCGGCTGGGAAAATGGCTTCCGCGTGGTTCGGTCCCCGGCGGTTGTTCGGCGATGAGCAAGCCCTCTTGCGCGATCCGTTCCTGCAGTTCGGCGTGCTGGGGCGGATAGGCGATGTCGATACCGCTGGCGATCACGCCGATGGTCGCAGGCATTGCCCCCTCGTGAGCGGCCCCGTCGATACCGCGCGCCAGACCCGAAACCACGGTGAAGCCTGCCTCTGCCAGGCCCTTGGCAAAATCGCGGGCGAGCTTGACCGCCGCCGCGCTGGCATTTCGCGCACCAACCATCGCCACGCATGGTTTCGCGGCGAGGCCGAGATTTCCCCGGCACGTCAGGATCGGCGGCGCACCGCCAATTTGCGCCAGCAGGTCAGGAAAATCGGGTTGGTCGTGGAAGAGATATTTGGCCCCGGCCTTGCGAACGCAGTCCACCTCCCGTTCGATCTTTTCCACCGGGGCAGCGCGGTATTGGCGCCCGGCTTTTCCGCCCAGATTCGGCAGCGCTTCCAGAGCCTCCACCGCGGTGCCGAAGCGTCCTAGCAGCATGGCATAGCTGACCGGGCCGATGCGCGGCGATCGCAGCAGGCGGATACGGGCAAAGGCCTCTGCTTGCGTCAAGCTTGCCGGGGCCGGATGCACCGCTTCGTTCACTTGGAGGAACCGACCCTTGGTTCCGTCCCCGCCATCAACCGGCGGATGTTTTCGCGGTGTAGCCCCACGACCAGCAGCGCGATCAGGGCCAGCACCACGGCATAGCCCGGCCAGCCGAAGAGCACTGCGGCGATGGCGGCCGCCACCACGGCGGACATTCCGGCAAGCGAGCTGATGCGCGTAATCGCCAGCAAGCCGATCCACACGGCGGCGTAAACCAGCCCCAATTGCCATGCGAGGCCGAAGCACACGCCTGCATTGGTCGCCACGCCCTTGCCGCCCTTGAAGCCGAGCCAGACGGGGAAGCAGTGGCCGATGACTGCGAACAGCGCCGCCCAGCCAACCGCTTCGGGGAAGAATTGCTTCGCCAGCAAGACCGGCAGCAAACCCTTGGCCAGATCGAGCAACAAGGTCGCCGCAGCCAGCCATTTGCTGCCGGTCCGCAGCACATTTGTGGCGCCGATATTCCCGCTGCCTTGCTGGCGAATGTCGCCCTTGCCCGCCAGCCTGGCGAGGATCAGCCCGAACGGGATCGAGCCGAACGCATAGCCCAGAAGCGCAGCCCAGAGCGCGTTGACAGTCAAATCGATGCCGATATCCATTACTTTTCCCTAACCGTTCGGCCCAAGCTTGTCGAAGGGCCGTACTTCCTTTTAAGACCGATTTGGAAGAAAAAAGCAGGGCGTCGACATGCCCGTCGTCCCCCACGGCCGCTCATAACGGATTGTCAGCCTTGAACGCGAATTCCCCCATCCTCATTTTCGACTCCGGCGTTGGCGGGCTCACCGTGCTTGGCGAATTGCGCAAGGCGTTGCCCGATGCGTCGGTGATCTACGCCGCGGACATGGCGGGGCTGCCCTATGGCGCGAAAAGCGAGGCGGAGATCGCCGCGCGTGTTTCGGGCCTGCTGGGGCGGATGGCGGAGCGCTATCGCCCGCGACTGATCTGCATCGCCTGCAACACCGCCTCCACCATTGCGCTGGGCATGGTGCGCGATGTGCTGGAAATCCCGATCGTCGGCACGGTCCCCGCGATCAAGCCCGCCGCAGCGCTCACTCGCAGCGGCACATTGGGGCTGCTCGGCACCGAAGCCACCATGCGCCAGAGTTATGTCGACAATCTCGAACGCGAATTTGCCGTGGGCAAGACATTGCTTCGCCACGGCGCGAACGGGCTGGTCCCGCTCGCCGAAGCCAAACTGCGCGGGGAGAAGATCAGCGTGGGCGCCGTTGCGGACGAAGTAAAGGCGCTGGTCCTGCAGCCCGGCGGACGCGAACTCGACACGGTCGTGCTCGCCTGTACGCATTTCCCGCTGCTTGAACCCGAACTGCGCGAGGCGATGGGCAAAGATATCACCTTCGTCGATGGCGCAGACGGGATTGCGCGGCGGATTACCTATCTCACGCAGGAACATGCTTTCGAACGCGAAACGCCGGACTTCGCCGTCACCACCGGCGAATTGGCCGATTTCGAGAAACTGGATCGCGCCTTCGCCAATTACGGCATCGAGGTGCTCGAAAAATTCTGAAACTGTTGCGAACGGATCGCAAAGATCGCGGTAGCAAAAGCTGCGTGCTTTCCCTATGTGCGCCCCTGTATCCAGCCGCGCAAAGGGCGGCGCAGAACGGGCCGGTGCCTCGTGAATTACGACCAGATCTTCGATGAAGCCATTGGACGCCTCCATACGGAAGGCCGCTATCGGGTTTTTATCGACATCATGCGCAACAAGGGTGCGTTCCCCAATGCGCGCTGCTTTCACGGCCACAACGGCCCCAAGCCGATCACGGTCTGGTGCTCGAACGACTATCTCGCCATGGGCCAGCATCCCAAGGTCATCGAAGCGATGGAAAACGCGCTTCACGATGTCGGCGCGGGATCGGGCGGGACTCGCAATATCGGCGGCAACACGCATTTCCATGTCGAGCTAGAGCGCGAGCTTGCCGATCTTCACGGCAAGGACGGCGCGCTGCTGTTTACCAGCGGCTATGTCTCGAACGATGCCACCTTGTCGACGCTGGCCAAGCTGCTGCCCGGCTGCATCATCTTTTCGGACGAGCTCAACCACGCCAGCATGATCGCGGGCATCCGCAATTCGGGCTGCGAAAAGCGCGTTTTCCGCCACAATGATCTGGAGCATCTCGAACAGCTGCTGGCTGCCGAAGATCCGGACACGCCAAAGCTGATCGCCTTCGAGAGCGTCTATTCGATGGACGGCGATGTCGCCCCCATCCACGAAATTTGCGACCTTGCCGAAAAATACAACGCGCTGACCTATATCGACGAAGTCCACGCGGTCGGCATGTACGGTAAGCGCGGCGGCGGCATTTCCGAACGCGACGAAGCTGCGCACCGCATCGACATCATCGAAGGCACGCTGGGCAAGGCGTTCGGCGTGATGGGCGGCTATATCGCTGCCGACACCCGCGTGATCGACTGCATCCGCAGCTATGCGCCCGGCTTCATCTTTACCACCTCGCTCAGCCCGGTGCTGGTCGCCGGTGTCCTGGCCGCGGTGAAGCATCTCAAATCCTCCAGCGAGGAACGTGACGGCCAGCAGGCCGCCGCCGCCCAGTTGAAAGAGAAAATGCGCCGCGCCAGTCTGCCGGTCATGCCGTCGACCACGCATATCGTCCCGCTGATGGTGGGCGACCCGGTGCATGCCAAGAAGATCAGCGACATCCTGCTCGCCGAATACGGCGTCTATGTGCAGCCGATCAACTTCCCCACCGTGCCCCGCGGGACGGAGCGTTTGCGCTTCACCCCCGGCCCGGCCCATTCGCCCGAAATGATGGACGAGCTGGTCGAAGCGCTGGTGGAAATCTGGGACCGCATGGAACTGGAACTGGCACAGGCTGCCTGATCCGTAGGGGATTTTGCCGCTCTGCCGCCCTGGGCTAGGGCGTCCTCGAGAGAGGAAAAATCATGAGCGGAAATCCCAGTCTACCCTATGACGAAATCGTGCGGTCGCGCCGCTCCATTCGCGGCTATCAGGACAAGCCGGTCCCCCGCGAACTGATCGAGGAAATCCTCGCGCTTGCCATGCGGTCGCCGACCTCGATGAACACGCAGCCTTGGCATTTCCATGTCATCACCGGCGAACCGCTGGATCGTATCCGCAAGGGCAATACCGAGCGCATTCTGGCGGGCGAACCCGACAGCCGGGAGTTCCGCCGGGGCGAACCCTTTGCGGGTGTGCATCGCGACCGGCAGATCGGCGTGGCCAAACAATTGTTCGGGGCGATGGGGATCGAACGGGACGACAAGGACGCCCGGCAGGACTGGGTCCTGCGCGGGTTTCGCCAGTTCGATGCGCCGGTATGCGTGATCGTGACCTATGACCGGGAATTATCGGGCAGCGATGACACGGCCTTCGACTGCGGCGCCGTCACCACCGCACTGGTCAATGCGGCGTGGAGCCGTGGTCTCGGCTGCGTGATCAATTCGCAAGGCATCATGCAGAGCCCCGTCGTGCGCGAACACGCGGGCATTCCGGACGATCAGATCATCCTGAAGGCCGTGGCCATGGGCTGGCCCGACGAAAGCTTTCCTGCCAACGCAGTAGTCAGCGAGCGCAAGAGCGTGGACGAAGCCGCACGCTTCGTCGGCTTTCCATGAGAAAAGGGCGGCTGGGGTTACCGACCGCCCTTTCTTCTTCCAAGAAACCCGAAATCAGATTTCGAGGCCCTTCTCGGCAATCTTGAGCTTGTGGCGCGCCATGGCGAGGTTTGCCTTCGACTTGTCGAGAGCCAGATAGATGAAGAGACCCTTGCCCGTCTCGCTCGAGAGGGGGCGGATCATGTGATATTGCGTGCTGAGGGTGATGAGAATGTCCTCGATCTCTTCCTTCAGACCCAGCTCGGCCATCGTCTTCATCTTTGCGCGCATCACATTGGTGTTGCCGGCGGCTGCCACATCGAGATCGAGCGACTTGGTGTTGCCGCTGCTGGCAACCAGCATGCCGCTTTCGATGTCGACAATGGCGACGGCGAGCGCGCCGTCGATTGCCATGATGTCTGCAAGTTTCTTGTCCATGAGTGCTCCTAACCTGTCCTTGAGTTTTTGTAGTTTCGAAGTGTCTGTTGGTGTTTCCGTGGCCAGCGGTTGGGGTGCATCCGCTTGCGCCGAAACGAGCTTGAAGCCGATGAAGCCGACCACCGTATCGACCTTGCCGCTGTCCCCCATGCATGGCAGCACGATGGCGTGATACGCCAGCTGACGCCCACTCTCGTCCTCGAATTCGGCTTCGAAGCCGACCGGGGCCAGATTGGCGATGGGTTCGAGCGCATGCTCGGTGATGCGGGAAAGCAGCGAGAGGCTTGGGACTTCCTTGATGATAATCGGCAGCGCCTTGCCACCCATCTCGCGCGTCAGTTCCCCGCCGATATGCAGGATCGGGGACTGCCTGAAATTGTCGTCTATCCGCAGTGCCAGGGCGTGGTCCTTCAGTGCACCGCCACCGAACTGCAGCACGTCCTGCCAGTCCGGAAAGCGGCCGATCGCCGCCCCTGCCGCCCATTCGTCATAGGCACGGATTACCAGCTTGCGCTCCTTACCGCTCTTGGCATCTTCGAAGGGGCCGCTGGACACGATTTCCGGCCTGATGGGAGTCTTGGATTGTGCGACGCTTGGCATGCGGCTGCCGCTAGGTTGATAGTATTAAAAAATGCTTTTGAACCGCGGCCCCGACTGTCCGATTTCAGCGCAAAATGTTCGCTCTATCGGCGCGCCCCATAGTTCGTGGCTGCCCATTCGCATCAGCCTATGATGCCAATTTTTAAGAGCGTGGTAACCATGACAATATCGGAATCCCCTAATATCCCGCGCCGCTTTTGTGGCTCGGAAACCTAAGCGATGCCCCGCGTTCAGCATGTAGACGAACCAAAAGGGGCAACGGAAAACCGATGAAAAAGCTGGGCGAAAATTTTTGGATGATCCGCGGCGATCTCCGCATTGCAGGCATGCTCAACGTCGGGACTCAATGCTCGCTGGTTCGCCTGGAGGATGGAAACTTCGTTTTCCTCGACAGCTACACGCTCGATAACCAAACCCTGGCAGAGGTCAATCGCCTTACCAATGGCGGCCGGGATGTATCGGCTATCATCAACCTTCACCCTTACCATACGCTCCATTGTGAATGGATGCATGGCGCATTCCCTCAGGCGAAGCTGTACGGCACACGCCGCCATGAAACCGAATTGCCGGATCTTCCGTGGGAGAGCACCTATTGCGAAACCGCTGGATTCGGTAACATCATCGGTCCTCAGCTTCAGTTCTCGACGCCGGACGGAACGCGTCTGGTGTGCGAAGACGATACGGTTCATTTCGCTTCCGTGCTGGCCTACCATCCGGAAAGCGGCACGATCCACGTCGACGATACCCTGTCGCGTCTAACGCTGCCCTTCCCGCTTTCGGCATTGCCCATATCGGGCCGGATCGGCTTTCATCCTTCCTTGGAGAAAGCGCTCGAACCCGAAGCGGGCGCTGCAGACCGGTTCCGCGAGTGGGCTATTGGTCTGGGCGTCGAGTGGGCGGATGCTCGCCATTTGACGATGGCCCATAATTCCATGGTCGACCTTGGACCCGATGGTTTTGCCGACGTTATCGGTAAAGCTCTGGGGCGGGTGAAGCCGGTGCTCGATAAACATCGCGAGACATATGGCTGACCAGGACGGTGTGTGAAAAATCACCCGGTAAGCACACTACCTACACGAATGGCTTTTCCATTCGAGTAAAGTCGGTGAACGGCATTGCAGATGCGACGCACGACTTTTGCGTTAATTTAGAATTCACCGGGAAAAGCCGATTCCGGGACGGCGATCATCACACGTTTTTATGATGATCGGCGGAGTAAGTTATGAAGAAGAATATCCTCCTCGTTGCAAGCGGCTCGTTCATGGCTCTCCATGGTGCATCGGCCGCTGCCCAGCAGGAACCTCAGCATACTGGCGATACGCGGCCCGATGTGGCTCAGCCCACCAACGATGCCGAAGCGTACGCATCGCGCGAGGACAATCGCGGCGTCGATGTGCTGCCCCGTCCCGAAGCAGTCCCGGAAAATCACTATGCAACTGACCAGATCGAGCCGGAAAATGATTTGATCGAAGAACACGGCGCGATGGATCATTCTGCGCCGGAAGATGAGCAAGTCGAGGAACCGGAGAAGAAATCCGACCCTCTCTGATTCACCATTTTATACGGGCGCCCTTCCCTCTCCCCAACCCAGGCGCCCTCGCCGGAAATAACCCGGCTTACGGCTCGCGCTCCCCCCAGGCGCGGGCCGTTTTCCTGTTTGCGGTAGAAAGGGTAGCGAACCCGCGCCCTTAGCGCAGGTTCACCACATTGTCGGCCGCCGGGCGGGCACGGCTGCCATCGTAGAGACTGGCCATCGGCTCGTCCGTCACGATGATCCGCTCGGCCGCGCCGAAACCGTTGAAATCGGTTTTCATCGCCGCGCCATAGGCACCCAGCATGCCGATCTCGATATAGTCGCCGGCCTGGATATCTTCGGGAAGGCCGAAGGGGCCAGGCATATAATCGGCATCGTCGCAGGTCGGGCCGTAAAAGGCGAAATCCATTTCCGGCTTGATCAGATCGTCTTCGAGCGGGCGAACCGGGAATTTCCAGTCGACATGCGCGGCATCGAACAGCGCACCGTATGCACCGTCGTTGATGTAGAGTTCCTCGCCGCGGCGCTTCTCTACCTTGACCACGAGGCTGGAATATTCCGCGCACAACGCACGGCCGGGCTCGCACCACAGTTCGGCGTTATAGGCGATCGGCAGCGCGTAGAAGTGCTGGTGGATGATCTTGAAGTAATCTTCCAGCGGCGGCGGTTCCATGCCCGGATAGACGGATGGGAAGCCCCCGCCTACGTCGATCATGTCGATGACCACCGAAGCTTCGGCAATCGCGGCGCGCGTGCGGTCGAGCGCCTGCACATAGGCATGCGGGCTCATCGCCTGGCTGCCGACATGAAAGCACACGCCCAGCCAGTCGGCATATTGGCGGGNTTCCTGCAGCAGCGCGGGCGCTTCGGTCAGGTCGCAGCCGAACTTGCTCGCAAGGCTCAGCGCCGCGTGTTCGGAAGAAACGCGCAGGCGCACGCACAGCCGCAGATCGGCCGCCTCGGTGCCGTCTTCGGCGCGGGTGGCGTTGACGATCTTGGCCAGCTCTTCCGGCGAATCGAGACTGAAGGTTTTCACGCCGTGCTGGAAATACGCTTCGCGGATCGCGCCGGGCGATTTCACCGGATGCATGAAGCACAAGGTGGCGTCGGGCAGCACCGAACGCACCATGCGCACTTCGGCGATGGAAGCGACGTCGTAATGCGTAACGCCGTTATCCCACAGGATCTGCACGAGATCGGGCGAAGGATTGGCCTTCACCGCATAGAGCGATTTGCCCGGGAATTTCTCGACGAAGAAACGCGCCGCGCGCGCAGCCGCGTGCGGGCGGTTGAGAATGATTGGTTCGTCCGGCGAAAGAGCGCGGACTACAGCCTTGGCGTCTGGGAAATGCTGCAACTCAAGGGACCCCCTAAACGGTCCTTGCGGACCATGAAACGACAAGCTGCCTTGCGGTTAGGAAGTCCCCTTGGGGCAGCAGGAGGCGCGCATATAAATCGTGGTTCATGAAACGCAAGTGAATACCCCAACGGTTCGGCGCAAGGTTGGGACGGATGCGGCGATGCTGAGATGCGGTGGGCCGTTCGCGCAGCGATCGCCGCCCGGAACAGGCGTCAGGAAAGCCGGTTGCGAAACTCCTCGTACCCGAATTCGCGCACGCATTCGAGCTGGTCGCTCTCGCTGTCCCACAGCCAGATCGACGGCAGCGGGACCCCGTTGAAGGTGTTGGTCTTGACCATGGAATAATGCGCCTGGTCGAGGAAAGCGACGCGCTGACCCGGCTCGCTGGGAACGGGCAGGCTGTAATCGCCGATCACATCGCCCGCCAGACAGGATGGACCGCCCAGCCTTACCGGCTGGTCGCCCGGCTGTTC